>NZ_JBNHGE010000005.1:0-125516 GCF_059090935.1 Arthrobacter sp. Y3223166
GCGGCACCGCGCCGGATGCTGCCGGCATCCTGCCGCCCGCCCTCGGCCTGGCTGCCGCGGCGCTGGGGCTGGGCGGCCTACGGGCCCTCGAGCGCGTCCTGGCCGAAAAGCTCGGGCAGGACTACATCCACGAGATCCGCAAGGGACTGGTGGCCTCCGCCCTGGCCACCGACCGCGGACCGTCGCCGGGGGTGACCATCGCGCGCAGTACCAACGACCTCTCCAGCGTCCGGAACTGGATCGCGCTGGGCATCGCGCCGCTGGCGGTCGGCATCCCGCTGATCACGGGAACCACGGTGGCACTGTGGTTCCTGTCCCCGGTGCTGGCGTTCGCCGTCGTCGTTCCCCTGGTACTGCTGACCGCCGGGCTGGCGTTGCTGTCCCGGCCGGCGTTCCGGCGCGCCGGCGCCTTGCGCCGACACCGGGGGCGGCTGGCCGCCCGGCTCGCCGACACGGTGATTGCCGCCGGCACCATCCGTGCCGCCGGCGGCGAGGACCGGGAGGTCAGGCAGATCGACAAGGCCGGGCGGAAGGTGGTGGACGCGGCCGTGCACCGCGCCGCTGCCGCCGGTTACATCCGCGGGGCGGCGGCCGCAGCCGCCTCGCTCGCCGGCGCCGCCGTGGCCGCGGTCGGAACCTGGCAGGCGGTGCCCACGGCCAGCATCGCCGCCGGGCTGACCATCGTGGGGATGATCTCCGCGCCCGTCACGGACCTGGGTCGGGTGGTGGAATACCGGCAGAACTTCCGGGCCGCGCGGCGCATTCTCGGTCCGGCCCTCGCGGTGGCCGCCGCGGCGCGGGATGCTCGACCACGGCGCCCGGCAGCCCGGTCCGGAACCAGTGAGGGGGCCGCGACTGGGACGGCAGCGTCCGGCGCAGCGGCGGAGGCAACCGTCCCGGCGGTTTCCCGCGACGGCGGGGCCGTGCTGGTGGAGGGCCTGGCCGCCTGCCGGAACTGCCCGGTGCCGCCCTTGTCGGCCGGCGCTGGCGCGCGGATCCGAATCCGTACCGCCGATCCGGCGGCCGGGACCAAGGCACTGGAGACACTGGTCGGGATCCGCAGCGACCCGCACGCGGTGGCCATGGTGGGCGGCCGGCACCTGCTGGAAAGCGGCAGCCGCACCCGCCGAAAACTGGTGGGCTACGCCGCCGCGGGCATGTACGTGGAGCGCGGCTCGATCGCCCGCAGCGTGCGGTACCGCCGGCCCGACCTCCCGCCGGACGACGGATCGGCGGCCCTGGAACGCGTCGGCCTCGCCGGCCGCATCAGGCAATTGGAGCGGGGCGAGGAGACCCAGCTCAAGCGCGGCGGCGAACCGTTGACCACCTCCGAGCTGGCCCGGCTGATGCTGGCGAGGGCCTCGCTGGG
The DNA here is from genome assembly GCF_059090935.1 of Arthrobacter sp. Y3223166. Lineage (NCBI taxonomy): Bacteria > Bacillati > Actinomycetota > Actinomycetes > Micrococcales > Micrococcaceae > Arthrobacter > Arthrobacter sp. Y3223166. The sequence goes on from NZ_JBNHGE010000005.1 coordinate 1,370, forward strand.
CGATCCGCCGCTGCTGGTCCTGAACCGGCTCGACGCCGATCTGGACCGGCAGGGAATCGACATGCTGGCGGAGTTCATCCGGGACTACCCGGGGGTGGTGGTGTTCGCCTCCGACCATCCGGACGCGCTCGGCGTGGGGTACAGGGACTGGAACATAGACTGCGCCCACGCGGGCCTGGACCTGGTCTGGCGCCGGCATGCCGGAGGCAGGTGACTGCCCGGGGAGGAAACGCATGGCGGGTCGGCGCGACCCGGCGCTTGGTGGGAAGGGCCGGGCCGGCGTGAGCGGGCGGCGCGTACTCGGCTGGCGCCGCACTCCGGCCGGAGGGCGTGAGCGGAAGCACCAAGCAGCATCCCGCGGTGCACGGGCGGGCGAGGATATCTTTAGTCCGTGGTCAAAGTTGTGGGAATCATTCAGCCGGTGGAAACCAAGGAGTTGTCGGCCGAGGGTGACACGTATGCCGAAGCCAAGGCCGCGATCGAAGCGCAGGTGCCCGAAGGCTGGCGGCTGCTGCAAATCAAGACGCAGTAGGCGCTGAGGCACTCAAAACGCAGTAGGCACTGAGGTGCTGCCGGTGCCGGCTACTCGCCGAACAGCCCGCGGATGTCGGTGGCAGTGAGTTTGGAGGAGAACATCGCATCATCTTCGAGCACCGAGGCGATCAGTTTGGCCTTGCGTTCCTTCAGGGCCATGACCTTCTCTTCGATCGTCCCGCGGGCCACCATCCGGTAGACCATGACGTTCTTGGTCTGGCCGATGCGGTGCGTGCGGTCCACTGCCTGTGCCTCGGTGGCCGGGTTCCACCAGGGGTCCAGCAGGAAACAGTAGTCGGCCTCGGTGAGGTTCAGGCCGAAGCCGCCGGCCTTGAGGCTGATCAGGAACACCGGCGCGTTGCCGTTCTTGAACGTGTCGATGACGTCGGCGCGGCGGCGGGTGGAGCCGTCCAGATAGCAGTACTCGATGCCGGACGCGTCCAACTGCTGGGCGGTCTTCTTCAGGTAGCTGGTGAACTGGCTGAAGATCAGCGCCCGATGCCCCTCGCCGAGGACGTCTTCGAGTTGCTCGAACAGGACGCCCAGCTTGCTGGAGGGGACCGACGAGTATTTCGGGTCCACCAGCGAGGGATCCAGGCTCAGGAGCCGCAACAGGGTCAGCGACTGGAAAATCGTGAACCGGTTCTTGTCCATGTCCTCGACCAGCCGCAGCACCTTCTGCCGCTCGCGCTGCAGGTGCGTGTCGTAGATCCGCCGGTGCTTGGGCGTCAGCTCCACCTCCAGGATCTGCTCCTGCTTCTCGGGCAGGTCGTCGGCCACGGCCTCCTTGCTGCGGCGCATCATCAGCGGTTTGATCCGGTGGCGCAGTTTCTGCAGCAGCTCCTTGTCCTGGCTGCGTTCGATCGGCCGCTGGTACTGGTCCACAAACCGGACCGCGGACGGGAAGAGGCCGGGCGCGACAATGGAGAAGATGGACCAGAGCTCCATGAGGTTGTTCTCCATGGGCGTGCCGGTGATCGCCATCTTGAAGGGCGCGTGCAGATCGCGGGCGCACTGATGGACCTTGGTGGCGCGGTTCTTGACGAACTGGGCTTCATCCAGGATCAGCCCGGCCCAGTCCATCTCCTTGTAGGTGTCGAAATCCAGCCGGAACAGCGTGTAGGACGTGACGATGACGTCGGTGTCCGCCGCGATCTCGGACAGCGGCCGGCCGCGGCCCTGGGTGTCGGTGATGCTCTCGACCCGGAGGTCGGGGGCGAAGCGCCGGCTCTCGTTGACCCAGTTGGACACCACCGAGGTGGGTGCCACGACCAGGAACGGCCGGGCAGTGGCCGGGTCGCCCTGCTGTTTGGCATGCAGCAGCAGGGCCAGGGTCTGCAGCGTCTTGCCCAGTCCCATGTCGTCCGCCAGCACGCCGCCCAACCGGTGCCGCCAGAGGAAGGCGAGCCAGTTGAAGCCTTCGGCCTGGTAGGGGCGGAGGTCGGCGTGCAGGCCGGCCGGCAGCGGGGTCTGCTCAACTGTTTCCAGTTCCAGCAGCCCCTGCACCGATTCGCGCCAGGTACGCGCCTGCACCGTTTCGGTGGCGACTTCCTCAAGGTCCTCCCAGAGGGACGCCTGGTAGCGGCTGATCTGCAGCTGTTCGCCCGATTCCCGGTCCTGCATGTGGCGGGCTTCGTCCACGAGCTGGCGGAGCCGGTCGAAGACCGGCTGCTCCAGCGACAGGTAGGACTTGTCCACCAGCAACAGCCGCGTCTGGCCGCGGGCCAGGGCCTTGAAGATGTTCCCGAACGGGACGGCGCGGCCGGCCACGCGGACCATGACGCCCAGGTCGAACCAGTCGCTCTCGTCGGTCTCCACCGTGCTGATGGTCAGCTCGGGTGCCTCGGTGAGTTCCTGGTAGTCGGGCTTGTCGCCGACAATATCCACGCGCACGCCGTCGAGCTGTTCGAGCGCCGGAAGCGCGTAGCGGGTGAAATCCACGGTGGCCATGTCCCGGAGGGTGCGCGCCGCCGTCGTGCCCACGCCCGGCACCGCCTCGGCCGCCTCCAGCAGGTCCTGCTCGGCCGACAGATCGCGGTAGTGGCTGCCGTCGGGCTGCTCGTCGACCGGCAGGCGCAGCGGCTTGTCCCCGTGGCGGTACTCGAGGTGCCAGCCGAGCTGCAGCACGTTGCCTTTTCGGTAGGAGGCGGTCAGCACGAGCTCCGGGGGGACGATCTCCGGGAAGCTCACCGAACCGTCGCTGCTGACGACGGCGATGCGCTGGCTGAGCACGGGGTAGTAGCGCTCCATGAACTGCTCGACGTCGGCGGCCGGCACCTTCAGGGGGGTGCCGGAGAGCAGCAGGTTCGCTTCCTGGTCGGTCACCGGATGCCCGGTCGGGGCCAGCGTGATGACGGTCTGTCCGTCGACGGCGTAGTGGTAGACGCCGTGCGTGCCGACGATGCCCGCCGTCTCGGTGGGCAGTTCGCGCCCGTCAATCCGCAGCGACGGCGTGAGGACCAGGTCGCCGGTCGCCGGCCCGGTCTCCCCGCCTGTTTCCGGGGTGGGGGCTTCCGCCGCGGCTTCGGCCGCGCGGGCTTCCGTCGCGGCTTCCGGGGTGGCGGCGTCAGCGGAAGCGTCGGCCGGTTCGTCGCGGTGGGCGTCCAGACCGATCACGGCCTGTTCCAGGACCTCGACGACGGTGTCGGCCTTGGCGCCGATCAGGGCGATGCCCAGCCGCTTGGCCTCGGCGAAGAGTTCCCACAAGAGCGGGCTGCTGAACTCGTCGAGGAAGAGCCAGTCGTTGTCTTCGCCGAAGTAGGTGAGGCCGGTGGCCCGGTGCAGCGGCGCGAACTGGCTGAACCAGCGGTGCTGTTCGGGGTCCAGCGGCAGGCCGTAGGTCTTGTAGCTGATGGTGTTCCAGCGCAGCTTGCTGCGGATCCATCGCCCGGTCTCGTTCTGCAGCACCGGACGGACCCCGACGCGCAGCCGGTTCCCGGCCTTGCGCGTCCAGTTCGGGCCCGGCGCGGAGGCCTGCGGCAGGGAGAGGCCCGAGGGCCGGTACTGGCGGTCCTGCCGGCGCCCGGGTTCCAGGAGGTCGAACTGCAGTCCGAGCGGAGACGTACTTTTCGCCTTGGCCTTCGACGGCTTGCCGGTATCCTGCCGGGCGGGGTCCGGCGTTCCGCCGATCAGCCCCTCCAACGAGTCCTGCCAGCCAGCCGGTGCCGGTTCCGGCTCGCGCGCGAAGGCCTGGCTGGAGATGACGTGCTGGCTGTTGCTGGCCAAGAGCACCGCGGCCACGTGCTTGCAGTCGTCGCCCACCGGGCAACTGCAGGAGGACGATGCCGGGCGCCACTGCCCGCTCTTGCCGGTTTCCAGGTAGATCCGGCAGCGGTACGGCAGGGCGGCGGTGCCAATGACCTTGGCGGTCAGCAGCCGGACGGAGGGATCCCAGACGGGCTCTGCAACGGAGCCGTCGGAGGCGTAGATCTTGCCGCGCGCAAAGGCGGCGCCGCCCACCAACCGGATGATTTCGCTGACGTCAACCAGCGGAAAAGTGAGAGCGGCCATGGCTTCCATCATCTCACGCTGGAACCGGCGTCCGGCACCTGCCGCTGGCGCTGTGGACGGGCGAGGACGACGGCGGAGGGGACGCTCCGCCGTCGTCCTGCGCCGCGGAAGTTACAGGGTGGTGAGGACCTTCGGCTTCTTGTCCTTGGTGTCCAGGATCAGCGCCAGCGCGATCCCGAGCAGCCAGACGTCCTTGGCCACGGGGGTGCCCTCGGAGCTGGGGCGGACGCCGCCTTCGGTGGTCATGTGGGGGGTGTTGAAGTACATGGCCAGCAGCGAACCGGAGAATGCGGCCAGCCCCAGGCCGGCCAGCCGGCTGGGCACGAACGGCAGCAGCAGGGCCGCGCCGAGGGCGGTCTCGCCGTACGCGAGCAGCTTGCCGAACTTCTCGGGCTCCATTTCCTTTAACTGGGGGATCGCGCGGCTGCCCATTTCCTGCATCGCCGCGGCACTGTCTCGGTCCAGGTTCCGCTTGCCCAGACCGGAGTTGAGGATGAACGCGCCGGTGGAAAGGCGCAGGGGAATATGGCTCAGTTTCATCGGGACTGTCCTTCTCCGGTAGGTGGCTGTCATGTTCGAGCCTACGGTCCCGCTACAGTGTCCGCTAGGGCCCCGACGCAGGGTCCGCCAAGGCGGGAGCGGGCTCTCGGAGGGAAGCTTGCCGGGCACGGTTCTCGCGGCCTGCACCGGCTTCCGCGCCGTTCTCCCTGGCCGGCGCTGCCTACTTCTTGGCGGCCCGGACCACGCGGGCCAGGGCCCGCCCGGTGATCCAGACCAGGGGGATCAGCACGGTGAACAACGCAACCGTGTTCGGCCGGAACGTGGCGGGTCCGGTGCCGTTGCCGATGTAGGCGCCGAGCGGAACAGCCATCCCGCCGCCGCCTCCGCCGGCAGCTCCCCCGGAGTCGCCGCCGCCGAATCCGTACTGGACCATGGCCACGGGCACCACGGTGTCGCCGCCCACCTGCAGCGGTTCTCCGTAGGTCCGGGCGACACCCAGGGACTTGAACTGCTCGGCCAGCCGCTCCGGCACGGACTGCCCGGCCGAAGCGCGCTGCTCCTGTCCGGTCGGCACGCGCTGCTCCTGTCGCAGGGAGGAGCCGCTGTCGGGCGGGACGGAACCGGTTTCTGTTGGCATGGCCACATCCTAGTCGAGGCAGGGAGGGGGTCCACCGGTCCGGGCCGGGCTGAAGCTTTCACCCGGTGAGAAAGCCGAGCACGCCGCGGGCTTCGAGGTTAAGGGCGCGGCGCTTGACCCGGATGGCCAGCCGGTAATAGTCCACCAGCTGCTCGCAGAGCACCGGCCAGGTGCGGCCCTGCACCGAGTCGAAGGCGGCCCTGCCCAGCGCGCGGCGCTTGGTGTCGTCGCCCACCAAATCCTGGACGTACCCGCGCAGTTGGTCAAGCCTCCCGGGCTCGTAGATCCAGCCGGTCCGCGAGGGATCGACCAGGTCCACCGGGCCGCCGCGGCCCACAGCGACGACGGGCACGCCGCTGGCCATGGCCTCCTGGATGGTTTGGCAGAACGTTTCGGATTCGCCGGGGTGGACAAAGAGGTCGAAGGAAGCCACATGCCGGGCCAGGTCTTCGCCGCCCTGGAAACCGGCGAAGTGGGCGCCGGGCAGCCTCTCCTGCAGCTCCTCCTTCAGCGGACCCGAGCCGACCACCACCAGCCGCGTGCCGGGTAGGTCGGCCAGCACGGCCAGGTCCTCCACCTGCTTTTCCGCCGCCAGGCGGCCCACATAGCCGATGATCCGTTCGCCGCGCGGCGCCACGGACGCCCGCCAGCCGGCGTCGTGCTTATCCGGATGGAAACGGCTGGTGTCCACGCCGCGGCGCCACAGGTGGACGCGGATGCCGCGGCCGCGCAACTGCTCCATGGCGAACGACGACGGCGCCAGGGTCAGGGTGGAGGCCTTGTGAATGTTCTCCACCCGCTGCCACAGCAGCTCCTGCAGCCAGGGCGCGCCGTAGCGGGCCGCGTAGGCGGGCACCTCGGTCTGGTAGACGGAGACCGTGGGCAAGCCGAGCTGCTTTGCGGCCTGCACCGCACGCCAGCCCAGGATGAAGGGCGACGCCACGTGGACCACGTCCGGACCGAAGTCCGCCAGCACCCGGCGGAGGCGAGCCACGGTTCCGGCCGCCACCCGCACGTTGGGATAACCGCGCAGCGGAATGGACGGCAGGCGGTGGACCGGGTAGCCCTCCACCGTGGCCGGGGCGGTGTCCTCCAGCCAGGACGACGCCGGTGCGATCACCAGGACGTCGTCGCCGCGGCGGCGCAGGTGGGCGATGACCTGCAACAGCGACTGGGTGACCCCGTTCATGTGCGGAAGGAACGATTCGGCAACGATAGCTATCCTCACACCGCCCAGCCTGCCCGCGGCCGGCGGCCGGCAGGCAAGCACGTGTGATCGTGTCGGTGAACGGCTGCCTAACTCCACTCTGGGAGGGTGGTCGGGTGACCATGGGACTCCTGGCGCTGATCACCGGCGCAATCTTCTTCGGTTCGGTGGCCCAGCGCATCGCGGGCATCGGGTTCGCGCTGCTGGTCGCGCCGATCCTGGCGATCCTGCTCGGGCCGCACGAGGGCATCATGATGATCAACATCTGCGCCGTCGTCTCCTGCGGGCTGATCGTGCCCCGGGTCTGGCAGGAGATTGACTGGAACCTGCTGCTGTGGTTGTCCGTCCCGGCCGCCGCCGGCACGGTTTTGGGTTCCTGGTTAGCGGTGCAGGTCACGCCTGCTGTGCTCTCCGCCGTGGTGGGCGGGGTGGTGATGGCGGGGCTGGCCGTGGCGGTGGTGTTGGGCCGTGCCGAAGTCACCGTTTCCGGGCAGCTGCCCAAGGTGCTCGCGGGTTTCGGCTCCGGGCTGACCAACGCGCTCGCCGGCGTGGGTGGCCCCACCGTCAGCGCGTACGCCATTCTGTCCCACTGGCCGCCGCGCCGGTTCGCTGCGACGCTGCAGCCATTCTTCCTGCAGCTGTGCATCATCACCGTGGGCGCGAAGCTGGCGGTGGACCCGGGCAGCGTGCCGCAGTTGGACTGGTGGATGTGGGCGGTGATTGTGCTTTCGATCATCATGGGCATCGTTGCCGGCGAACGGCTCGGACGGCGGCTGCGGGACGAGCACGCCAGGACCGCAGTAGTCGTGCTTGCCTTTCTGGGAGCTGCGGGTGCATTGGCCAAGGGGCTGGCGGACTTGATGGCCTGAATCCGGGCCTTTTCCGGTATTCCGGGGAGCAGGAATAGGGGGCTGGCTTTATTTCCCAAAGCGGGTATGGTCTTTAGCAAGACATCCCGCTTGAGAAAGAGGAGCACGAATGTCAGGTAAAACGCCGTCACGCGAGAGTGCCAAGAAACAAGGCAGAAGCATCAAAGAAAAGCGTGCCGAAAAGCGCGAAAAGGCGGTCCTGGAGAACGAAACCGTTCCCAAGCGGCGCAAGCGCTAACACACCGGTAACCTACACCGTCCCTCAAATCGACAGCCCTTGCGGTGCTGCGGTCTAGAGGCGTACGGAATGCCGATGCCGAAAGAATCGTTGAAACACGGTTCTTGCAGACTGGCGGAGCCACGGAAAGAGTCCGCGGAATTTGGTTTCCTGCGTTGAATTTTCGTTGAGCAAATATCCGCCTGCGGGGCGGCCGGATTGATGTCAATGTCATCCGGCCGCCCATTCCATTGTTGAGCCCGACTCTCGAAGCAGTATGAGTTTCCCGGACAAAGCGGGCCGTTCCGAGTTGCGGTGGGGGAGAGCGGCGCGCCGGTGGGAGCGTGGCTGCGAGGTCAGAGGCGTTGAGGCCCATCAGCGGCGCACTTGATAGCGCACGTGAAGCACCCGGTTGCCCTGAATCACTACGTCGGGATCCTCCAGCAGGTGCTGTGCGTGGACCGACCCGAAGTAGCGCTTGCCGGACCCGAATACGACGGGTACGACGTCCATGCGCACCTCGTCGACCAGGCCCGCGGCAAGCATCTGGCCACCGACGTCACCGGCGGCGACCTCGACGACGCGGTTTCCTGCAAGCTCTTGCGCCTTGACCATGGCTGCCTCGACACCGTCGACGAAGTGAAACGGCGCCTCGGGGTCCCAGCCCTCGGGCTCCGGCCGGTGCGTCACGACGACCACGTGGTCGACCCCGCTCGGAGGCTTCCCGTCCCAGCCGTCCGTCAGGTCGAAGACGTGGCGGCCGACCAGCGTCACCCCGATCTGGTCCCAGTACGGCCGGGTGTAGTCGTAGGACGTCTGCGACACCTTTAACTCGCCACTCTCGTCCAACGGGACGTCACCGTTGGACAACCAGTCGAACAGCGGTCCGGGCTGGTCATCCTCGTCCGCGACGAAGCCATCCACCGACACCGAGCTGTACATGACCACCTTGCCCACGGGCTCTCCTCTGCTTCGGGGTGCCCCACACTAGCGTCTCGTGAGCTGGTGCTCCAGCAACAAGCGCGGGAAACTGCAGCGACTCGAACCCGCTGCCAAAGCCCAGCCCGGCACCCGCTGCGTCGGCAGGGTCCGCTCGAGCGCGCGGTGTGCCAATTGCCACGGCACCGAGTCGCTGAACGGACAGGGGCAGCCGGGCTGGCACGATAGAAGCAATGAAACTCACGTCGCGACCGGAAGGCCAGGCCGGACTGCCGATGCCCCTGTGGCTGCAGGGTGTCTTCGAGTTCTTTCAGTGCGCCCTGCTCTCGGCCATCCTGGTGCTGCTGCCGCTGGTAGGTGTGTGGTTCGCGGACGGCTTCGACGACCGCAGCTTCGATTCGCTGGCGCGGCTCGGAGGCCAGGCATGGCTGCTGATCCACGGCGTCCCGCTGGAACTGGCCATCCAGACCGGCTCCAGTTCGGCGGAAACCCTGCGCGGCACGTTATCTCTGGTGCCGCTGGGACTCATGCTCGTTCCGTTCTTCCTCTCCTGGCGCGCCGGACGGCGCCTGGCGAGGGCCTCGTACACCGACCAACTGTGGCAGGCGCTGGGCGGCGCGCTGGGAACGTACGCGGCGGCGGGAGCCGCAACCGCCTACATGGTGCGCACCGACGAAGTGGATATTTCCACTGTGGCCGGCGCGCTCATCCCGCTGCTGCCCGCCGGTGCCGGGCTGATCGTCGGCGCGTACCGGGAGGCCGGATCGTGGGGGCGCTTGATCGGCGTGGATGCCGCAGCCTGGGTCGCCCGCACCAGCCAGCACTCACGCTGGGCTGGATCTTACGTTTGGGCGGCGGTCCGCGCGGGGCTGCTGGCGGTGACGGCCGCGGTGTCACTTTCGGCCTTGCTGCTCGCCGTGGATCTCGGCCTGCACTGGGCCGAAATCGTGGAGATTTACGAACAGCTCGGCGCGGGCATTATCGGCGGCGCAGTGCTCACGGTGGCGCAGCTTGGGCTGGTCCCGAACCTCGTGGTGTGGACGCTGGCATGGTCCTCGGGGGCCGGCTTTGCTATCGGCTCGGGCAGTTCAATCGGTCCGCTGGCCACCACGGTGGGCCCGATGCCCGCGTTCCCGGTGCTGGGGGCGCTGCCGACGGGGGAGCTGTCCTATGGCCTCGCGGCCCTGGCCTTGCCCGTGCTTGCGGGGGTGCTGGCCGGATGGTGGTTCCTGCGCGAGGGCGAGAACCATTTCGACGAGTGGCTCTCCATCAAGATCCAAGCCCGCTGGTTCACCGCACCCGGCTCCACCGTGATCCTGGGCCTGTTCGTCGGTGCTGTCGCCGGGGCCGCGACCGCCGGGTTGGTGTGGCTGTCCAACGGTTCGCTGGGGATCGGACGGTTGACGGAGATCGGACCCGATCCGATCTCGACCGCCCTCTGGGTGGCGGGCGAAGTCGCCGTCGGCACGATGCTGGGCTATGCGGTGGCCCCTTGGCTGGAGCGCGAGCCGGCCAAGTCCCGCAGCCGGAAGTAACCTACGGCCTCAGCAGATCGTTCAGGTTCAGCAGCTCGTCTTCATAGGCGGCCAGGCATTCTTCGCGGGCTGACTGCGTAACGGCCATCTGGTTGCAGGCCTCGAACTCGGCCGTCAGCGGCCAGAAAAGCACCTGCGCCAGCGTGGTCAGCAGGAAAAAGCCGCCAGCACCGACACCCAGTACATAGGTAAGCCGGAGCGAGCCCGGCAGGCCGGCGCGCACCGCTTTGACGAGTCCGATCACGGCCACCACGATGCTGGCTACGGCAAGCGCGGGAGCCACGGCCTTCCAGGGGAGCGGGAGCGCGGTCGCCAGGAACGTGGAAGCCAGTAGCAGCAGCAGCACACGGATAAAGAGCCCCGCCGACTTGGTCTGTTCCTCGGTCGGCGCCGGGCGCGTGTTCTGCAACATGGGTTTAAGCCTAGGCGAGAGGGACGCATAAAGTTGCTTCCATGCGCATTGTGGTCCTCGTTTCCGGCTCCGGCACCAATCTTCAAGCCGTCATCGACGCTATCGGCGACGGCCGCCTGAACGCCGAGATCGTTGCCGTGGGCAGCGACGTGCCCGGTTGCCGCGGCCTGGAACGTGCCGCCGCTGCCGGGATTGAGACGTATACCGTTGCTCCCGAGGACTTCGCCGCCCGGCCGGAATGGAACCGGGCGTTGGAACAAGCCACCGCCGCCTTCCAACCCGACGTGGTCCTGCTGGCAGGGTTCATGCGCATCCTTGACGCCGTATTTGTCGCCCGCTTCGAGGGCCGGCTGCTCAATACCCATCCGGCGCTCTTGCCCTCGTTCCCCGGCGCCCACGGGGTGCGTGATGCCCTTGCGCACGGGGTCAAGATCACCGGCGTGACTGTACATCTGGTCGATTCCGGGGTCGATACGGGACCCATTCTCGCCCAGGCCGCGGTGCCGGTGCTCGACGACGACACCGAAGAATCCCTCCACGAACGGATCAAGGTGGAGGAACGCCAGCTTCTGGTGAAAACCCTCGCCAACTTCGCCTAGCCTCGGCTCAACAACGACGTCGGTGCCTCATCGGGGTTCTCGGGCGCGGTTTCCCTGCCAACAACGTGGATAGGGAGAGCGTTGTCAAGGGACGGCTGACGTTTCTACGTGCCGCAGACCAAACCTGTGGAAAACCTCCGCATCCGCTGAGGCGTCTGGCTAGACTGGCACGCACCTAGCGTCTAGCCGACCAGCACCGGGGGTCTGAGTGAGCCAGCAGCTACCACTCTCAGCAGCAACGCGCGCTGCCCGAGTCCTTGCCCCGCTCCTCGCAGCGGCTGCCCTCGCCCTTTCAGGCTGCACCGGCTCAGCCGGCGCAGAGCCCTCCGCTCCGCGGGAAACCGATACATCGACTCCAGCCAGTGAGACTCCGCCGCCGGTTCCAACCCCGTCAACCGCGTCGGCCTACAAACCTGCAACCGAGGAAGGCCCCGCGGAAAATGTGCCGGTGCCAAAACTCCCGAAAGCCGCCTCGGAGGGGACCGAAGAAGGGCTGAAGGCGTTCGCCGGCTATTGGTACGACTTGCTGAGCTATGCCTACGAGTCGGGTGATACCGAAGAAATGCGACGTATCACATCGAGCGATTGCTCACGGTGTCAGAAAGCCATGAAAGTGATCGAAGACTGGCATGCCGATGGTAGGTGGCTCGTTGGAGGTGCAGTGCAAGCGACTGGTTTCGGAGATGAAATCGCGGTCGATCCGAACGCGGTCTATCAATTGCCGGTGCAAGTCAATTACGATCGCTTATCTTATTACTCTTCAGGCCAGCTCCACGAAAATGAGCAGGCGTCAAGCGGCTCGATTGATTTGTTTATGGCCGTCTTTGAAAAGGGTGCATGGACTGTGGTTGATGTCGGCGTTATCGAGCCAGCTGAATAAGTTCGGAATTGAACTCATGATGCTTCGCGTTTGGATCCTCGGACCGCTGTCGATATTACTTTCCCTTCTAAGTGCTACGTCTGTAACGGCTTCCGATCTTCCAGGCACCGGCAGATTCGATGACGAAGGGATCGCCATAGGCGTCTATCAAAAGTTGCCCGGGACGGAACTGTGGGGCATTTACCCCGCAGTTGGAGAACCATCGAAGGATTTTCGGTTCGAACTGGCTTGCCATGAAGGCGATGACATTGATAGAGGATGCTTACCGGGTGTGCCCTCCTGCGAAGATGGTGAAGATGGGACGGCGGTCGTATGGTCGTGGCGGAGCCTTGCTGCTCCTTCACTCGGATGGACGAACTTGCCAGAGTTTGGATGCATCTATTCCTCTAATCCGGACGACGTTCTCGAACAAATCGCCAGCAGGATAGTTGAGCAATTTCGCACTCTCCCGGTGGACGCTGGAAGGATAACGATCCAACCGAGTCCTCATACCTTGGTTGGTGCCCACACTAACGTTTATGCCACTGCGAGCGAGCAGGATCATCGCATCGTCTTGTTGGGGCAAGATGTAGCTATACATGCAGTGCCGATTGAGTTCACCTGGGACTATGGTGACGGCGCTCGTCTTGGTCCAACTCCAAATCCGGGGGGACCATTGCCCAAGGAGCAGTGGGGCGGTGAGACGCCTACTAGCCATACTTACCGTGAGACCGGCGATTTTCGGATTTCTTTGACCACGACTTTCCGGGGCACGTACAGCGTGAACGGCGGTCCAGCCATCCCAATTCCCGCAACTGGCTCCTTTACGGCTCCTTCTGCAACGATCAGTGTCTGGCGATCGGTGGTCAATAACTACGCAGATAATTGCCTTGAGAATCCCGAGGGTGCGGGCTGTTAGCCAGAAGCCATTCGGTGCTGTGATATGCAGCACTTGAAGCACTTTTTTCAGACTTTTCCGGTCTGCCCGCCGATAGGGTATGTGACGGTGCTGACGCCACCGAGACGAGCGGCAGTCGGCCCTCGCATACCGTTATTCCAGGGGAGAGCATGAAGAAGTTGATGATGTCCGGCGCCGTGATGGCCGTGGCGGCGATTGCACTTGTCGGCTGTGGCAGCGAAGCCGGTGCCGACAAGCCGGCCGACAGCAACAAACCGGTAGCAGCTACCACCGAAGCGCCGGCGCAGAATGTGCGGACTCCGGAGAAGAACGACCGGATGGCCGAGGATACGGCCGAAGGCCTGGCTTCCTTCACGTACTACTACTTTGACGCCAAGAATTACGCGGTCCAGACCGGTGACGCAGATCTGATGCGTGCAGTCGCCGCGGATTGCACAGGCTGCATGGAAGAGGCTGACGCCCTCGAGGCTGTTTACGCGGACGGCGGCTGGATTGCCGGCGGCCAGCCGAAGGCGCTGAACGTTGTGGCGTTGGATAAGGCCAAGGACGACGAAGGCAACCTGAGCGCAGTGGTTCCGTTCATGGAGGATGCCAGCACCACCCTGGACAAGGACGGCCAGACCGTCGAGACCAAGGAATGGGATTCGGACGGAACCATTCTGACGGTGACTGCCAACTATGCCGACGGCGCGTGGTCGATGGTGTCGGTCGAAGAGACGCCGGACGCCGAGATCCCGGAGTAAACCCCGGTCGGATCCTGGCCACGTGCGCCCTTCCGCCTGATGGCGGAAGGGCGCACTGCCGTCTGCGGGGCGGGGCGGGGGCTTTGCACTAGAGAAGTTCGGCGCCCTTGGTCTCGGGGGAGAAGCGCCCCATCCACAACACGGCGAGCAGCACCAGGACTCCGGCGATGGCGAAGGACCAGGCCAGCCCGAGGTAGGGCCACATGACCGAGGCGAAGATGAGTGGGCCGAAGCCCGCGCCGACGCGGGAGAACGTCGATGCCCAGCCGAAGCCCGACCCGCGCAGCTCCGTAGGATAGAGCTCGGAGACGTAGGTGTACAGCACGGGGATGGCAATCTGCACGATCATGCCGTAGGCCAGCAGCAGAGCCACCACCGCCGCGGGGACATCGATCAGAAGCGCGACGACGACCAGCGTCAGTGCGGACAACGGCGCGGTGATGGCGAGGATCCACTTGCGCCCGGTCTTCTCGACGAAGTAGGCGGCGATGATGACGCCCACCAGGCCCACGGCGGCCATGCCCGCCGTGGTCAGGAAGGCCCGCGCTGCGGCGAACCCGGCGTCGATGAGGATGATCGGCATCCAGGTCAGGGCAAGGTAGTAGACCAGCAGGATGCTGAAGAACAAGGCCCACGCCGCCGTCGTAATTTTCCAGTTGAATTTCCAGACCGCGCGGAACTGCGCCAGGACGTTGACGGCCGACAGGCGCGGCGCCTCGCTCGGTTCAGGCAGCCGCCATTCGCGAACGGTTGCGCCGGTTCGCTCGATCATGCTGTTGATGACCTGCTCGGCCTCCGCCGTGCGGCCCCGGCTGACCAGATAGAGCGGGGATTCGGGCACCGACCGGCGGACCCAGAACACCAGCAGCGCAGGCAAAACCATGATCAGCATGGTGAATCGCCAATCGGCCACGGTGGCCATGATGAGGGCCGAGACGACGCCGCAGAGCGCGGCCCCGACAGGCCACCATCCGTCCATGGCAGTGAGGACCCGCCCGCGAAGCCGCCGCGGCGTGAATTCGCCGACCAATGCATAGTCCACGGGGACACAGCCGCCAAGTCCGAAGCCCGCAATGAACCGGAAAACGCAGAACCAAACAAGGTCCGGGGCGAAGGCTCCGAGGACCGTGAAGAGCGAGAAGACCAGCAGCGTGGCAGTGAACGCCGTCTTGCGGCCGATGATGTCGGCAATCGATCCCCAGATGAAGGCGCCCAGGGCCATGCCGATGAGGTTCGCGGTGCCGATCCACGCGGCCTGTGCCGGAACGAGGTCCCAGTGGTCAGACAGCAGCGGGATCAGGACGCCGTTGAGCGTGACGTCCCACGCGTCGAACATGAAGCCGAGGCCGCCAAGCAGGAAGATCTTGCCCTGCACCCGCCAGCGCCAGGGGAGTTCCTGCACGATTTGGTCGCCGGTGGGCAGGTGAGCGGTCTGCGTCATTCGTGGCCTTCCAGGGAGTAGCTATGGATACTTTAGTCGCGGGCGGCAGATGAGAACGTTCTCATGAAGTTCTCCTGAACGTCTCACGGTCGGCGTGCATTGTTGATTCATCAGCACCTCAGCGCAGGATGAAAGGCATCAACATGAACAAGCGCACTCTGTGGATCGCAACCGGAACTCTTGGCATCATGGCAATCGGTGCCGGTGCCGCCGTCGCGGACTCCGGGTTTGGAAGCCAGGATCTGGGCCCGGGCATCGTCCAGGCGCCGGAAGCACCGGCTGTTGCCCCTGTCGTTAGCAGCAGCGTGTCCCCGGCTGCGGTGAATCTGGACCGGCAGGATGTGAAGACAGCGGCCTCCGCCGCTACGGCCGAGAGCCCGGCCAGCCCGGTCTCGGTACAGAGCGCGCCGTCGCCGGTCTCGGCGCAGTCACCCGCCAGCCCGGTCTCGGCCCAGAGCGCGCCCTCGCCGGTCTCGGCCCAGAGCGCACCGTCGCCGGTCTCGGCCCAGAGCGCGCCCTCGCCGGTCTCGGCGCAGTCCGCGGTGTCGGCCCCGAGCGCGCAGAGTGCTGACTAACGGAGCGCCAAATGCTGCCGGGGTCCCGGAGGTTGCCCCGAGCACTGGCGCCTTGGTCCGTGTCGGACGTGCCAGGCGGTACCCGGGCCTGCCCGGGTACCGCGTCAGTAATCCACTACGCGTCCGAACGACGGCGGTGCCTGCGGCAGGCGCCGGCAGGCGATGCGGCCGCGCAGCCGCTGGAAGATGTGCGGGGGCAGGTCCAGAGCGGCGGCGAAGTCCTGTTCAGAGGTGAACCCGCCGCGCTTTTCCCTGACCTGGACGGCCTTCTTGGCAAGCGCACGCGAGAAGCCGGGCAGGGTTTCGAGCTCGCGGGCGGTGGCCGCATTAACATCTACCGGTTTGAATGCGGCATCGGCCGTCGCCCGTGAGGCAGCCGCCGCGTGCCGGCCAAGTGGTTCGGCCAAACCTGGCGCGTCCGGCCGGGCCGCCCGGGGTTCCCCGCCAGTGCCGGCTCCGGGTGCCGGGGCGCCGTTGCGGGAACCGGCACGGCTACGGTGCGCGGACCTGGGGCTGCCCGAGCCGGACCGGTTGCGCGACCGACCGCGGGAGTTCAGCTGGCTGCCGGAGCGCGCCCGTGTTGTTGACCCCGTGGTGCGGGAAGGACGGGCCGCGCCGCGGTCCCGGTCCCACTTGAAGCGCAGGTATTCGGGATTGATGGCCAGGGCGAAGCTGCTGCCGGCCAGCCAGCATGCCAGGAGCAGCCACGTGGCAATTTCTTCCTGCACGCCGGTGCCGTCGACCAGGGCAATGGCCACGGCCGTGAGGGTGAGGTGAACCAGACCGAGGATCCACCACAGCGGCCGCCCCGCCCGCGAACCGACCACCAGCAAGGCAGCTCCGCCCAGGAACCCGAAGGTTCCCAAGGGGACAAGCAGCCAGAGGCTCTGGCGCAGATTCCACATCAGGCTCGGTTGGGCCGAAGACATCAGTAATCCACCGACCTTCCAAACGGCACCGGTTTGGCCGGCGGAAGCTTGCAGACCACCAACCGGTTCAACCGTGTGAGCTCTGGATCCCGCACATCCAAAGCGGCGGCGAAGTCCGCCACGGTGCGGAAGGGCCCACGCTCCTGGCGCAACCGCACGGCCTTGCGCGCCTTGTGCCTGCTGATCCCTGGCAGCTTCTGCAGGGCCGCCGCCGGTGCCGAGTTCACGTCCACCGGCTCGGCCGGCAGCGCAGAAGACGCGCCTGCTCCCGGCCTGCCGGATTCGGCGTAGTAGCTTGCCGCGTCGACCCCGGGGTCGTTGAGGAGATCGGCCGCGGCCCCCGCGGGGGCCGGAGCAGTCCCTGCAAGTGGCGAGGCGGAACGGGGACGACGGCGGAACATGGCCGCGGGGGTGGGCATCGCCGTCGTGCTGTCCATGCCGGTGCCCGCTGGAGTCCGGCGGACGAGGGCACTCCACGTGCTGCCGGAGGAGCGGGACGCCTGGGTCCAGCGGTTGCGCAGCCAGGCCTGATTGATGCCCAGCGCATGCAGTGAGCTGATAGCCCAGAGCAGGAGCCTGGCCGTCGGGCCGGCCTCTTCGTTCATGAACAGCGAAACCAGCAGTGCCACCAGGTAGAGGCCGCCGGCGGACAGCCAGGCGGCGCGGCGCGCCAGCAGGCCGATGATCACGAAGCCGGCCCAGCCCAAGACCCCGAGGCCGAGCAGCGGCAGCAGCAGCCACAGGCTGGCGACACCGAGCCAGGGAATGGGCGGTGTTCCGGTCCGGCCCGCGAGGGCGGCGGGAGAGTCAGCGGCGGACATTCAGGACCATGGTGACGCTCTGGTCTTCCTCGACCCTCTCCGATGCGAGCTCCAGGCCGGCTGTGTGCGCGCGTTCCCGCAGCTTCTGCAGCACCGCCTGCTGGACTTGGCGCGCGTACGCGGCGTCGATCGCCTGGACGATCTCGGCCGCGCGCCGCCGGTCGACGTCTTCACCGCTGAAGTGGACCTGCCAAATGCCGTCGGCGTCGCGTTCGAAGACCGCCGCCACGTCTGCCCAGTCCGCCTCGAGGGAGGCCTCGGTGACACGGGAAACCTTCGCCTGCGTATCCTCCAGGGCAGCCTGCAGCAGGTTCAGGTCCAGCATCCGGGTTTGCACCTGGATTTGGGGCACGGCAGCAATCTCCGGCACAGTGTCCGCGGTACGGCTCTTGGCCCTCCCCTCGAGGGCGGCATTGACCGTGGCGACGGCGGCGATGGCCGCGGGGATCAGCAGAACGGAAACACTCATGGGGTTTCTCCTGGTTCGGCGCCGGCCGGAACCGGGCGGGGCATGGTGGCGGGGGCGAGCGGGCTGCGGCGGGCGGCCGGGCGGTCGGCCCGGGCGCCCAGATCCGTCAGCAGGGCGTCCAATTGGTCGTCGGTGGCCCAGCCGTTCAGGCCGACGGTGCCGTCGGCCCCGACCCGGATCTCGATCCGGTCGGGCTGTGCCTGAATGTCCTTCAGCAGGTCACGGTAGCGGCCGGTCAGCGCGGTCAGGCCCTGGTTGGTGGAACCGATCCAGGGCCGGTGCAGTTCCGGCCGGTCCCTCAGGTACGGTCCGTCCGCGAGCAGGTCGGTGGCAGCGAGCAGCCCGGCAATGTCTTCGCGGTCCGCGGCCCAGCGCCGCAGGTCACGGTGCAGGTAGCCGGTGAACGTCATCACGGACAGGCCGGCGGCCTGGAAGGCGCGCGCGACGACGGCGCTGGCCGCCGCCTGTTCAAAGGGTTCGCCGCCCAGCAGGGTCAGGCCTTCGGCGCCCGCCGCCACCGCCTGGTCGACGAGATCGGCGGCGAATTGCCGGGTCGGGACGAGCTCTGCCCCGTGGGCGGCCCACAGGTGGGGGTTGAAGCAGCCGGGACACCGGATGGAGCAGCCTTGCAGCCAGAGCGCGGCCCGCCGGCCCGGTCCCTCGGCCTCGGTGGCGGCGAGGAACCGCGCGTGCCGGATGACGCCGGCGTCGGACGGCGCCGGGGCGCAGCCGTTGTTGATGGGGAGCTTCCGGACCGGGACGCGCGGCTGCCCGGGCACGCCGGGGCTATCGGTCTGCGGACTCATTGCGGACGTAGTCGCTGGTGGTGACGGCGGTGCGGTGATAGTCCTCGGTGTAGGAGCTGGACACGCTCTCGGCCTCCAGCAGATCCTCCAAAACCGTGATGTAGTCCAGGCACTCGGCGCCGAAGATGTTGCGGGTCTCGGCCGATACCGCGCCGTCGGGCCTGACCGTGACGATCAGTTGTTGCTGGTCCATCGCTCTTCCTCCGAGGGGTCGGGTGTTGTCTAAAAGTCCACGGTGCGGCCGCCGCGTACCGGCTGCCCGGCGGCTGCGGCGGGCAGGCCACCGGCAGGCGGCGCCGCGTCGATCGGCTGTCGAATGTCCGCGTCCAGATCCTCGCTGCCGGTGGCACCGACGGCACGCAAGGCAGCCCACTGCCGGATGGCGCCCACTTCCTCGGCCTGCGTGATGGCCAACGGAATCATGTTGGCGACGGCCCGCTGCAGGTCGTCCAGGCGGACCGGGCGGTCTTCGGCATAGGCATCGAAAAGCGCGGCGACGACCGCCTGTTCGATTTCCGCACCAGAATAGTTTTCCGAGGCATCGGCGAGGAGCCCGACGGCGGCCGGATCGTTGGCGACGGCGTGCAGCTGGTTGGCGGCGGTGCCCTTGCCGGCCATCTGGATCTGCCAAATCACCCGGCGTTCGGCGTCGCTGGGCAGATCGACGAAGAAAATTTCGTCGAACCTGCCCTTGCGCATGAACTCCGGGGGCAGCCGGTCGATGTTGTTGGCGGTGGCGACCACAAAAACCGGATGGCGCTTTTCCTGCATCCAGGTCAGGAACGAGGCGAACACGCGGGCGGAGGTTCCGGAATCCCCCTCGCCGCTGGTGCCGGTGAAACCCTTTTCGATCTCATCGATCCACAGGATCGCCGGCGAGATGGCTTCGGCGGTGGCGATGGCGTTGCGCATGTTCTGTTCGCTGGAGCCGACCAGGCCGGAAAAGACCCGGCCGATGTCCATCCGCAGCAACGGCAGCCCCCAGGCCGACGCCATCGCCTTGGCCGTCAGGGACTTGCCGCAGCCGGGCACGCCGGTGATCAGCACGCCCTTGGGCGCGGGCAGGCCGAAGTCGGCAGCGGCATCCAGCCAGGATCCCTTTCGCTTGGCCAGCCACCGCTTGAGGTTGTTCAGCCCGCCGACCTCGTCCAGGCTGATGTTCACGTCCACGTAGTCCAGCAGCCCGGACTTGCGGATGGTCTGGCGCTTCTCGTCCAGCACCACGTGCACGTCGTGCGCGGTCAGCTCGCCGTCGTCGACCATCGCCCGCGCGAAGGCGTTCTCGGCTTCGGCCATGGTCAGGCCCAGGGCCGCCTGCACCATGTTCTCTTGGTCGGCTTCACCCAGGCTGACCTTAATCCGTCCGCCGTCGGAATTCTGGCTGATCATGTGCGCCAGCATGGCCTTGATTTCGTCATGACTGGGCAGCGGAAAGTCGACCAACGTGACGGCCTTGTCCAGTTCGGGCGGAATGCGCAGCACCGGGGCGACGATGATCAGCACCCGACCGGTGGTGCCCTGCCGGAAGGCGGCAGAGACCTCGCGGACCTTCCGGACCACCTCGGGGTCCGCCGGGCGCTGGTCGGTGCCGAAGTAGGCGTGCAGGTCGAAGAAGATGAAGACGCCCGGATCGTGTGCGCCGAGCACCCGGTCCAGGGCACGCGCCGGGGCCGTGGTGTTGGACTGCTGGCCGTCGCTGGGGGAGAGGAGCCCGCTGCTGGCGTTCCACGTCCAGACGGGGCGCGGGGTGCGCAGCGCGGCGGCGCACTTGAGCACTTCGGCGTGCACCCGTGCTTCTTCATGGCTTTCGACATACAACACGGGGATACGGGCCTTAAACGCTTGGTCAAGCGTTTCAGCAAAAGACATGGGTCTCTCCCCTTAAGGAACAGAATCGGGATCTGGCTCTACTTTAGGCACAGTTGCAGGGACTGGGCGCTTTGGCCGCGGGTTTGGCGCAGTTCTCAGCGCCCGATGTCCAGGCTCCAGCTGCCCTCGCTGGTGTCCACCAGGAAATACGTCACCGGGTACGGCTGCCAGGAGAACCGTGTGGTGCTGGTGCCGATCTTGTTGACCACCAGGTTTCGACGCGATTCCTGCCAGGTGTAGACGGCGATGTTGGCGTCACCGGTGTAGGTGAATTCGGCCAGTACCTCATCGCCCTCGTAGCGCACCAGGGCAGGGCCGGAGCCGGCGACCCTACCGTCTTCCGGTACGGCGTAAGCGACCGGGCGGACCTCCAGGCGCCAGTCGCCGTCCGCCTCGACATGCAGTGAAAATTCTTCCCGCGCGGTGGCCAGGAGACCGGCCGAGGGTTCGTCCCGGTCGCCGGAGTTGTAGAGGAAGTGGACCGGCCAGTCGGGGTTCTCCGGGTCGTCCACGGCTACGCTGGCATCCACGCCGCTGTCGATGACGATCTCGAACGGACCGTCGTAACCGGCCGGCCGCTGGTAGCCGAGGACCGCGTTGCCGGATCCTGCATAGCTGCCGGGGCCGCCGGCTTCTGCCACGGTTCCCTCCCCGGCCGCCGCCGCCGCCGTGCCGGTCGCTTCCCCGGCGCCGGTCGCTTCCGCGACGCCGGGCGCGGGATCCGGGGCGTTCTCTGCCGCCGGTTCGGCCGCCGGACCGGGGTCGGCACCCGAGGCGGCCGCGGCGGTGAAAAGGTGCGGCAGCAGGCGGGGGGCGGCGAAGCCGAGCGCACCGCACAGAATCAGGAGACCCAACAGCCAGACCACGAGCGAAAAACGACCGATCCGCAGTGCCGCGTCCTCAGTCATCGGTGCCGACATGTTGTGCTGTTCTCCTTTGTATGTCCCCATGAGGTTACCCACACCGCGGATCCGCTTCACACTCGGTGCCCCGCAGAAGCCCGACGCTAGACTTGGAGCATCCCCGAAGCCATTCTTCCTTGGAGATTTGTGTGAGCCTGAAGCAGCTTGACCGTGTTCCCATCCGCCGCGCGTTGATCTCGGTGTACGACAAGACCGGGCTGGAGGAGCTGGCGGAAGGGCTGCGCAGCGCCGGGGTCGGCATCGTTTCCACCGGTTCGACGGCCAAGAAGATCGCCGCCGCAGGCATCCCGGTCACCGAGGTTTCCGAGATCACCGGTTTCCCCGAGTGCCTGGACGGCCGGGTCAAGACGCTGCACCCGCGCATTCACGCCGGCATTCTGGCAGACCGCCGCCTCGATGACCACGTCCGGCAGCTCACCGACCTCGAGATCGAGCCCTTCGACCTCGTGGTGGTCAACCTCTACCCGTTCGTGCAGACCGTGCGGTCCGGCGCCAGCCAGGACGAGGTCGTGGAGCAGATCGACATCGGCGGCCCTTCGATGGTGCGGGCCGCGGCGAAGAATCATCCGTCCGTGGCGGTCGTGGTGGATCCCGCCGCGTACGCGGACGTGGTGGAGGCGGCGAGTTCCGGCGGGTTCGACCTGAAGACCCGCCGCCGGCTGGCGTCCTTGGCCTTCGCCCACACCGCCGCTTATGACACCGCCGTGGCCAAGTGGACCGCCGAGCAGTTCGGCGACGACGCCGAGGCCGTCGAGGCGGCACCGGCGTTCCCGCCGTACGCCGGCCTGGCACTGGAGCGCTCGGAGTCGCTGCGCTACGGTGAGAACCCGCACCAGGCCGCCGCGCTGTATGCGGAGACCGGCGCCGAGCCGGGCATCGCGCAGGCCGAACAGTTGCACGGTAAGGCGATGAGCTTCAACAACTACGTCGACGCCGACGCCGCCGTGCGCGCGGCCTTCGACTTCGCCGAGCCGGCCGTCGCGGTGGTCAAGCACGCCAACCCCTGCGGCATCGCCGTCGCGTCCCCGGGCGCCGCCGATCCCATTGCGGATGCGCATGCGAAGGCCCACGCGACCGACCCCGTGTCCGCATTCGGCGGCGTCATCGCCGCAAACCGAACGGTGACCGCGGGCATGGCCAATACCGTCAAGGACATCTTCACCGAGGTGGTCGTCGCCCCGAGCTTCGAGCCGGAGGCCGTCGAGATCCTGTCGAAGAAGAAGAACATCCGGCTGCTGGTCCTGCCGGACGGCTTTGCCCGGGACACGGTCGAGTACAAGCAGGTCTCCGGCGGCATGCTGCTGCAGGCCTCCGACCGGATCGACGCCGACGGCGACGACCCTGCCAACTGGACGCTGGCCGCCGGCGAGGCCGCCGACGAGGCGACCTTGGCGGATCTGGCCTTCGCGTGGCGCGCTGTCCGGGCCGCGAAGTCCAACGCCATCCTGGTCGCGGCCAACCGCGCCGCGGTGGGCATCGGCATGGGCCAGGTCAACCGGCTGGATTCCTGCCGCCTGGCCGTCGAGCGGGCCAATACGCTCGGCGTGGCGGTCGACGGCGGGGCCGACGCTGCCGGGGGAGCGGCCAATGTGCAAGGCTCCGGAGCGCCCGAGCGCGCCCGCGGTGCCGTGGCGGCATCGGACGCGTTCTTCCCGTTCGCCGACGGCCTGCAGATCCTCCTCGATGCCGGCATCCGTGCCGTAGTGCAGCCCGGCGGTTCGGTCCGGGACGAAGAAGTGGTGGCAGCGGCCAACGCCGCCGGCATCACCATGTACTTCACCGGGGCACGCCACTTCTTCCACTGACCGGTCCCCCCGCTGGGCAGCGGGGCCTCGTCAACGGGCGAAAATCCTTGCCGGCAGGGTGCCGGGGGCGCAGGTTCAAGGGAACCGGCGTGCCCGGCACCGGCCGCCAGGCGTCGCGCCCCTCGGGAGGCGGTGCACCGCCGTCGTGCCGGGCGCGGGACCGGTCCGGACGCGTGTGGCTTCTGCGGCACGGCGGCTTCCCGTCGTCCTCGCGATCTGCGGTGTGCGCGTCTTCAACCGGCGCCCGGCTGCCCTCCTCGGGTAAATTGGAGGAGTTGAGTAACCAAAGAGACCCACTTTTGCAGGGAGACGCCTCACCCATGGCCAAGATTATCTATACCCACACCGACGAAGCGCCGATGCTGGCCACCTATTCGTTCTTGCCGATCGTTGAGGCCTACGCCTCCACGGCTGGTGTGGAAGTGGAGACCCGCGACATCTCGCTCGCCGGCCGTATCATCGCCGTCTTCGGCGACTACCTCACCCCCGAGCAGCGGATCGGCGACGCCCTGGCCGAACTGGGCGAACTGGCCAAGCAGCCGGAAGCCAACATCATCAAGCTGCCGAACATCAGCGCCTCCGTGCCGCAGCTGAAGGCTGCCATCAAGGAGCTGCAGGGCCACGGCTACGCGCTGCCCGACTACCCGGACGATCCGTCCTCCGACGAGGAGAAGGACATCCGCGCCCGCTATGACAAGATCAAGGGCTCGGCGGTCAACCCGGTGCTGCGCGAGGGCAACTCGGACCGCCGCGCGCCCCTGTCGGTGAAGAACTACGCGCGCCAGAACCCGCACAGCATGGGCGCCTGGACCGCCGACTCCAAGACGAACGTGGCCACCATGGGCGCCGATGACTTCCGCTCCAACGAGAAGTCGGTGGTCATGCCGGCCGACGACAAGATCAAGATCCAGCTGGTGGCCGAGGACGGTACCGTCACGGTCCTGAAGGACGCCTTCCCGGTGCTGGCCGGCGAGGTCATCGACGGCACCGTCATGCGCGCCGCCGCCCTGGACGAATTCCTGGCCGCCCAGGTGGCCCGCGCCAAGGAAGAAGGCGTGCTCTTCTCGGCGCACCTGAAGGCCACCATGATGAAGGTCTCCGACCCAATCATCTTCGGCCACGTGGTCAAGGCCTACTTCTCCGAGCTGTTCGCAGCCTACGGCGACAAGCTTGCCGCTGCCGGCCTGAGCCCGAACAACGGCTTGGCCGCCATCCTGAACGGGCTGGCGGCGCTGGACGCCGAGGACCGCAAGGGCGTCCAGGAACTGATCGACAAGGGCCTGGACGAGGGCCCGGCCATCGCCATGGTGGACTCCGACAAGGGCATCACCAACCTCCACGTTCCCTCGGACGTGATCGTGGACGCCTCGATGCCGGCCATGATCCGCACCTCCGGCCACATGTGGGGGCCGGACGGCCAGGAAGCCGACACGCTGGCAGTGCTGCCGGACAGCTCCTACGCCGGGATCTACCAGGTGGTTATCGACGACTGCCGCGCCAACGGTGCCTACGATCCGACCACCATGGGCACCGTCCCCAACGTCGGCCTGATGGCCCAGGCGGCGGAGGAATACGGCAGCCACGACAAGACGTTCGAGATCCAGACCGCCGGCACCGTGCAGGTAGTCGACGGGGCCGGCACCGTGCTCATCGAGCACCAGGTGTTCCCGAACGATATCTGGCGCGCCTGCCAGACCAAGGACCTGCCGATCCGCGACTGGGTGAAACTGGCCGTGACGCGCGCCCGCGCCAGCCAGACCCCGGCCGTGTTCTGGCTGGACGAAACCCGCGCCCACGACGCCAACCTGATCGCCAAGGTGAACGAGTACCTCAAGGACCACGACACCGACGGCCTGCAGATCGAGATCATGGCCCCGGAGAAGGCCACCGCCTTCACCCTGGAGCGCCTCCGCAAGGGCGAGGACACCATCTCGGTGACCGGCAACGTGCTGCGCGACTACCTGACGGACCTGTTCCCGATCCTGGAGCTCGGCACGAGCGCCAAGATGCTCTCGATCGTCCCGCTGATCAACGGCGGCGGCCTGTTCGAGACAGGTGCCGGCGGCTCCGCTCCGAAGCACGTCCAGCAGCTGCTGGCCGAGAACCACCTGCGCTGGGATTCGCTCGGCGAGTTCCTGGCCCTGGCCGTGTCCTTCGAGCACCTGGCCACCTCCACGGGCAACGCCCGCGCGCAGATCCTGGCCGACACGCTGGACGCCGCCACGGGCACGTTCCTGCTGGAAAACAAGTCGCCCAAGCGCAAGGCCGGCGAGCTGGACAACCGGGGCAGCCACTTCTACCTGGCCCTGTACTGGGCGCAGGAACTGGCCAACCAGACCGCCGACGCCGAGCTGGCTGCGGCCTTCTCCGGCGTTGCCTCCGAGCTGGCCCAGAACGAAGGGGCCATCGTCGGCGAGCTCAACGCCGTGCAGGGATCCCCGGTGGACCTGGACGGCTACTACCGGCCGGACGCCGCCAAGGCCGCCGAGGTCATGCGCCCGTCGGCCACGCTGAACAGCATCGTGGCCACGCTGACCGGCAAGAAGTAGGCGGCGCCGGGCGCCCGTCCGGCAGCAGCCACCCCGTTGCGACGGCGGACGGCGCACCTCCCGCGGGAAGGTGCGCCGTCCGCCGTCGTGCTGTCCGGGCCGGTCCGCTGCCGCCGCGTCGGCCCGCTGCTCTCCGGCTCAGTCCGTCACCGGCACCGCTCGGTCATTGGCATAGCTAACCCCCAGCTGGGCGCGGACCCCGTCGAAGAGCCGCATGGTGTCCACGGTGTCCGCCCAGGGCATGGTGGGGCTCTGCAGCAGGCCGGACTGGACGCAGCGGGTGACTTCGCGCAGCTCGAAAACGTAGCCGCGGCCGACGCTCGGGAAGGTTTCCACCCGCGGCTGGCCCAAATGAGGTTGGACCGCCAGCTCGGTGGGGTTATGCAGCGGCGCGTTGCTGCGGAGCCACCCGCCAGTGCAGGCGACGGTGGCCGTGCGCGGCGAGGCGGCCTGCAACGAACACGCCAGCTGCGCCTGGGCACCCGAACCGTAGCTGAGCGTCATGGCGTTCTGGGCGTCGACGCCGTCGTCGTTGACCTGCCCGGAGGCGGCCACCGTCTGCGGGAAGCCCAGGGTGCCCAGCGCCCAGGTCAGCGGATAGACCGCCAGATCCAGCAGCGCTCCGCCGCCTGCTGCCGGATTCCACAACCGGGCAGCCGGGTCGTAGACCGCCGGGAATCCAAGGTCGGCCTGCAGCCAGCGGACCTCGCCGAGTTCGCCGGACGCGAGGATGTCCCAGACGCGGTTGATGATCGGCAAGAAGCGCGTCCAGACCGCCTCCATCAGGAACAGTCCCCGCGCGGCCGCCAGTTCCGTCAGCTCCAGGGCTTCCCGGGCGTTGATGGTCAGGGACTTTTCGCACAGCACATGCTTGCCGGCCTGCAGCGCCCGTCCCGCGATCTCGAAATGCTGGCCGTGCGGAGTGGCCACGTAGACCACGTCCACGTCCGGGTCGGCGAAAAGCTGGTCGTAGCCCTTGCCGGCATCGCCGTCGAAATAGGCAGTGGCGAAGCCGAAACGCCGTTGGAAGGCCACCGCGTTGGCCTGGTGGCGGGAACTGACCGCTTGCAGCACGGCATCCTCCAGCCGGGCGATGTCCTCGGTAACCCGGGTGGCGATGGTCCCGGTGGCGACCACGCCCCAGCGCAGTTTCCGGCCGGTGGCTGCGCGCGGATCCGGGGCGCCGGGCCGGGCGCAGGGCGGGGTAACGATCCGGGGCGGTTGTCCCATGGCTCCATCTTGGCGGCCGGCGGCCGGGACGTCCATGGGCACCGATTGCCCTTTGTCCCGTCCTGCCGCGCGTGTCCCTGCCCTACCGATGTGGACCTATCGATGGTACAAAGTAAGCAGGCTCAGTAATTTCGCCACAACGAGGAGGAGCCCGCACCATGGATACAGGCATGATCGTCGGAATCATCATCGCGATAGTTGTACTCCTGATCATCATCGGAGTCATTGTCTTCTTTGCGCAGAAGCGGAACACCAAGCGGAAGTTCGAGAAGCAGGAAGAGAACCGCAGGGAGGCAGCGGAGTTGCGGCAGGGAGCGCAGGTGTCCTCAGTCGAGGCGCGGGAGCGCCAGGCGGACGCCACCCAGGCGCAGGCCGAGGCCCAGCGGGCGGACGTCGAAGCCGAGCGTGCCAAGATTGAAGCCGACCGCCTGCGCCAGGCTGCCGAGCAGCGGCAGGCGGACGCCCAGGGCATCCAGCAGGAGAGCGACGAGAAGCTGCGCCGCGCCGATGACCTGGACCCGGACGTCAACACCAAGGACCGGGACTCCCGGAAAGACCGCAAGCACGACGGCGGCGCCCACCGCGGCGACGCCGACCCCGACCGCGGTGTAGACGCGGCCGCGGGGTACGGCGACGACGGCGGCCGGCATGTCGATGACGCGCGCAACGACGGCGCCCGGGCTGCCGACGACACCCGCCGCGGCGAGGGCGGCAGCCACAACATCTAGGCCCGATCACAAGAACACCTGGCGCCTGCTTCCCCCGGGGAGGCAGGCGCCAGGTGTTGTTGGGGGAGCCGCTCAGCCCTTGACGGAACCGCTCATCAGGCCGCCGACGAAGTACTTGCCCAGGATGATGTAGACCAGCAGGGTGGGCAGCGAGGCGATCAGCGCGCCGGCCATCGACGCGGCGTAGTCGGTCAGCTGTCCGCCGGCCAGGAAGCTCAGCGCGATGGTGACCGGGCCGTTGGAGCCGGAGGAGAAGAACGCCGCGAACAGGTAGTCGTTCCAGGCGGAGGTGAACTGCCAGATGAGCACCACCACGAAGCCCGGGGCGGAGACCGGCAGGATCACCGAGGCGTAGGTGCGCAGCAGCCCGGCTCCGTCCATGCGCGCCGCTTCGATCAGCTCGGCCGGCACGGATTCGTAGTAGTTGCGGAAGATCAGGGTGCAGATCGGCAGGCCGTAAACGATGTGCAGCACCAGCAGCGAGGGGATGCCGTTGGGCACTCCGAGACCCTGCATCAGCTGGGTCAGCGGGATCATCACGGCCTGGTACGGGATGAACATGCCGAACAGGATGAGGGTGAAGACCACGTTGGCGTAGGGGAAGCGCCAGCGGGAGAGCACGAACCCGTTCATCGATCCGAGCAGGGCCGAGATGATCGAGGCGGGGATGACCATGGCGAAGGTGCGGCCCAACGCCGGGCCCAGGGTGTCCCAGGCCTTGGCCCATCCCGCGGTTTCCCACGTCGTCGGGAAGAGCCACGCGGTGGAGGGATCGGCGTCGGACGGCCCCTTGAAACTGGTAATGAACAGGACGTAGGCCGGAATCAGCACCACAAACACGAACAGCAGCAGGATGGAGTACTTGAGCGTCCGGTTCATCCTCTGCCGGCCGGTGCGGGGAGCCGCAGGCCGGGGCCGGGCAACCTCGACGGGCGGCGGGACGGTTGCAGTGGCCATCAGCGCTTCTCCTGCCGCGAGGTGTAGACGAGGTACGGGACGACCACCAGCGCGACCAGCACCAGCATGATGGTGCCGATGGCGGCCGAGTCGGCGTAGTCGCTGCCGATGTACTTGACCCACATCATGGTGGCCGGGACCTGGATGTCGTAGGTATTGGCGTCGGGAACGATCGCCCGGATCAGGTCGAACAGCTTCAAGGACATGTGGCCGATGATGATGACAGCCGAGAGCATCACCGGGCTCAGCTGCGGAAAGATCACGTGACGGTAGAGCTTCCACTCGCTGCAGCCGTCGATCCGCGCCGCCTCGCGCAGTTCTTCCGGGATGCCGCGGAATCCGGCCAGGAACAGGGCCATCACGTAGCCGGAGAGCTGCCAGATGGCCGGCACGGCGATGGCGGCAATGCCCCAGTTGGGATCGGACCACCAGCTGTTCTGCAGGAAGCCGAGCCCCGTGCTGTCCAGCAGCCGGTTCAGGCCTGTGGCACGCTCACCGCCGGGCTCGCTGGTCTGCAGGCTTGACAGGAGCCAGCGCCAGACCACGCCCGAGGCGATGAAGGACACCGCCATCGGGAAGAGGTAGACCGAGCGGAACAGCCCCTCGCCGGCGCCGGGCCGCTCCAGGATCCAGGCCCAGAGGAAGCCGAAGATCAGCGTGCCGGCCAGGAACACCACCGTCAGCAGGAGCAGGTTGCGCAGTGCGTGCTGGAAATCTGCGTCCCCGAACAGCCGGAGGTAGTTCTCCAGGCCGACGAATTCCGACGACGGCCGGGCCGTGTGCTGGTTGGTCATCGAGATGCGGACGTTTTCCGCGATCAACGCGTAGACGAAGACCGCCAGCAGGATGAGGGTAGGGGCGATCAGGGCCAGCCCCGGTCCCCAGGTCTTCACTTTCTTGAACATGGACTTCTCCTAGTGCCGCCGTACACGCCGGTGTGACATGGAAGGGCGGGCGCGGTGGTGGTGCCGCGCCCGCCCTTCCGGGGCGTCCTGGCTTACTGCCCGAACTTCTCGGCGATGGACGCCAAGGATTCCTGCAGGGCAGCCACGTCCTGCGGGCCGCCGAACTTGCTGACGGCGGTGCTCAGCTCGTTCAGCCAGGCCACCGGCACGGCGGCGCCGTGGGCCAGCGAGGACACGATGGTGTCGGACGAGAAGTCCTCGATGGCGCTCTGCTGGTATTCGCCGAACTCGTCGGACGGCACGTCGGTGCGGGCCGGGATGGAGCCCTTCGCCGCGTTGAATGCCTGCTGGCCCTCAACGCTGGAGATGGTGGTCAGCCAGGCCTCGGAACCGGCCGGGTTGGGAGCACCCTTGGGCAGTGTGAACGAATCGGCCAGGAAGTCGAAGACGCCGTCGGTGCCCGGGGTGGGGAAGTAGACGTAGTCCTCACCGGGCTTCTTGCCGTCCTGCGCGAACTTGGCTTCGGCCCAGTCGCCCATCACGTTGTAGGCGGCGGCGCCGTCCTCCACCAGCTGGGTGGCCGGACCCCAGTCGCTGAGCGTGTCCCGGTCGGAGTTGGTGTAGTCGAGGGTCTTCTTGTAGTTCTCGATGGCCTCGGTCACGTCGGGGCCGGACCAGTCGGTGGTGCCGTCCCAGAGCCCGTTGTAGCCCTCGGCGCCAAGGGTGGCGAGCAGGATGTTCTCGAACAGCTGGACCTGGGTCCAGGTTCCGGCCACGGCCAGCGGGGTCTTCCCCGCCTCCTTGATCTTGTCCATGTCCGCGAACCAGGCGTCGAGATCGGCCGGCGGGCTGTTCGGATCCAGGCCGGCGTCCTTCAACACGTCCACGTTGGCCCACACCACGTTGGCCCGGTGGATATTCGACGGCACGGAGTAGATCTTGCCCTCGACGGTCAGCCGGTCCAGCAGGTCCTGGGGGAACGCCTCGTTGAGCTGCGCGTCCTCGTAGAAGGAGGTCAGGTCCTCGAGCTGGTCGGCGGCGATGTAGTCCTGCAGCTCGGCTCCGGCATGCGCCTGGAACGAGTCCGGCGGATTGCCCGACTTCAGGTTGGCCGCCAGCACGCTCTTCGCCTGGCTGCCCGCGCCGCCGGCGACGGCAAGGTTGTCGAACTTCAGCTCCGGATACTGTTCGGTGAAGATTTCCACCAGCGCATCCAGCCCGACCTTCTCGGAACCGTCCGCCCACCAGGTGAAGACTCCTACCGACCCCGACGCTTCCTCAGGGTTGGCTTCGTCCACCGCGCTTCCGCCGCCGCACGCGGACAGGAGCAAACCCGCGGCCGCAACGCCGGCGAGCAAAGATTTGCGTCGCATAAACGCCTCCATCAATCAGCAGTCATGGCCACGGGGTCGGCAAGACCCGCACACGGATGTGTGGCTTAGTACCGAAGTTAACTCCGTCACACACCTTGTCGTCAAGAGTTGAACGCAAAGACGACCCCGGGAAGGTCCCGTCCGTGCTTAGGCGACGAGGAGCTCGGCCTGTTGAAGCACCAGCGTCGCGGCGCCCAACGCCTCGGCGCGGCTGCCCAAGGTGGACATCGCCAACTCCGTGGATTCTCCGACGACCGGAACCGCGTGGCGCAGCAGCCCGCGCCGTATCGGGTCCAGCAGGATGCTGCCGAGGCCCGTCAGAGAACCGCCAACCACGATGACCTCGGGATTGAGCAGGTTGCAGACGTTGGCGAGGGCGCGTCCCACGGCCAGGCCCGCATCATCGATCACGCGCAGGACGGCCGGGTCGCCCTCCAGTGCGATCCGGACGATGTCCTCGGTGCCGATGGGCTCGCCGCGGCCGCGGCTGAGCAGATCGATCATGGTGGAGGTGGAGGCCACCGTCTCCAGGCACCCGCGGTTGCCGCACCGGCAGATGATGCCGTGTTCGGCGACCGTGGCATGGCCTACCTCGCCCGTGACGCCGACATGGCCGTAATAGAGCTTGCCGTTGAGGACCAGGCCGGCCCCGATCCCGGATCCGATCTTCAGGAAGACAAGGTTCTGCGCGTGCTGGTAGGGGCCCCAGCTGACTTGGGCGAGGGCGCCCAGATTTGCGTCGTTGTCCACGAAGACGTCGGTGCCGAACCTCTCCCGCAGGCGGGCCAGCAGGTTGATGCCCACCCATTCGGGCAGGATGGCACCGTGGATCACGGTGCCGGTCCTCCGGTCGATCGGGCCCGGTATGCCTGCGCCCACCCCGATCACGGCCCGGGGGGAAACGGAGTTTTCATCCAACAGCCGCTGCGCCAGCCGGGCGGCGGTGTCGATGCCCTGCTCGGCCCCGTGGCCGAGCGGCAATTCGACGGCGCCTTCGGCGAGCACCTGGTGGTCGAGGCTGACCAGCACCACGTGCACGTGCCGGCGGCCGAAATCCACTCCGACGGCAACCGCGCCACGGCCGTCGAGCAGGACCGACAGGGCGCGGCGGCCGGAACTCGTGGTGGGCGCGGTGCTGACAAGTCCGTCGTCGGCCATCGCCTTGACGATGTTGGAGACCGTGGCGGTGGACAGCCCCGTTTGCCGGGACAGTTCGGCCTGGGTAAGCGGGCCGCGTGACATCAGCGCCTGCAGGACCCGTTGGCTGTTCCGCCGCCGCAGGGCGCTTTGGGACCCCGGCCGGAGCTGGGGTGTGCGCGGCACCGGAGGCTGCGGGGCCTCGAGGGTGGACGGGTGATCGGCTCGCATACAGAAAAGCGTGCGGCAGTGCCGCCTTGTAGTCAAGAAGTTAACGCAACTGCCTCGGCGCGGCCCGTGTGCGGCCGAACCTTGCCACCGATCCGGCCGGCTTTTCCCGAGCGTAGACTGGCCGCAAAGCGCGGAGGCGAATGACATGGAAGACCTCAGGCTCACTGTCAACGATCTGGAACGCAACGCACGGCTTCCCGCCGGCGACGACGAACGGTTCTTCGGTTACGTCGTGTCGGGGCTGACCTTCTCCTCCGGCCATGTGCTGGGGCTGCGGCGGTTTCCTGTCACCTCGGTCGGCCCCGGCTACACCTCCGTGTGGCTGCGTGACCCCGCCGAAAACTGGAGCATCTTCACCACGGTGCCGGCGGAAAAATCCTGTCCCCGGTATTTCGGCAGCGGACTGCGGCACACCTCGGTGCACGCCATCGCGGTTGATTGGACCGGGCCGCGCGGTTTCACCGTGTCCATCCCGGACATCGACTTCTCTTGGGACGCAACCGTCTCGGACACTCCGGTCACCCGGCTCATGTCCGGAATGACGGCCAAGACGCCGGACCGGCTGTGGCAGAGTGGCCCCTTCCTGGCCGCCATGGGCGTCATGTCAGGCCCGGCACTGCGGCTGGGGCGGATGCGGCTGGCGGGGACCGCCCCGAACCGGCAGCGGTTCCGCGCCGCCCCGCGCCGGCTGTGGTTCATTGACAACAGCAGTGCACGGCTGGGGGCAACGGACTTCGGGCCGCCGGGACCGCTTCCCGAGCAGGCCAGGCTGGGCGGCTTCTGGGTCCCGCAGCGCGGTACGTTCATGATCGGCACGGCCGCCTTTGAGACCCTCGATCCGGCCAGGCACCTGCAGCAATCCACGGCCTGACCGGGCTCTCGGCGGCTATGCCTCCGCGGCGTCGTCGATCGCGTCGCGGTGCAAGGCGGCGATTTCCACGTAGCGGGCGGCGTTGTCCAGCACCGACTGGTACTCGTCCTCGCTGAGTTCGCGGCGGACCTTGGCCGGGACACCCGCGACGAGCGAACGCGGGGGAATCTGTGTGCCCTCCAGCACGACGGCGCCGGCTGCCACCAGCGAACCCTCACCGACCACCGCACCGTTCATGACCGTGGCGCTCATGCCGATCAGGCAGTTGTCCTCGACCGTGCAGCCGTGAATCACGGCGGCGTGGCCGACGCTGACGCCGGCGCCGACGGTGCAGGGGAAACCGGGGTCCGCGTGCAGGACCACGTTGTCCTGCAGGTTGCTGCGCTCGCCGACGCGGATGGGAGCGGTGTCGCCGCGGACGCTGACGCCGTAGAAGGCGCTGGAGTCGGCTGCCAGCGCCACGTCGCCGCTGAGCGTCGCCGTGGGGGCGACGAAGGCGGACGGATCGACGGCCGGCAGCATGCCGGAGATGGTGATGATGTGGGCCATCCCATCAGCCTAGCGACACCGGACCCGCCGCAGGAGCTTCGTGACGGACCTTCCGTGCCGCGGAGCCTGCCGGTTACGGCTTGGTCAGGATAAAGAACTGATAGTGCCGGTCGGACTCCGGCCGCTCCCAGGTGGTGAAACCGGAGATCAGGCCGTGCTCCCCGAAGAGCCGCCGGACGGTTGCGTCGCTGCGGCGGCTGTAGAAGCGGCGCGGTTCGAAGTCGTCGTCGGCAACGATGCCCTCCTCGTCGTCGCCGGACCAGAGCCCGACCGCCAGCGGAGCGCCCGAGGCCAACACCCGCATGGTTTCGGCGAGAACATCCGGCAGGTCCTGGTCGGGGATGTGCAACAGCGTGCTCATGGTCCAACCGGCGGAGAACGTTCCCCCCGCGAACGGCAACTCCCGGGCCGAGCCGACCACCGCCTCCAGGTGCTTCGTCCGGGCCAGCCGGACGTTCTGCTCGGACAAATCCACGCCGGTGTAATGGATTCCCGCCGCCTTGAACGCGAGCCCGTCCGTGCCGGTGCCGCAGCCGATCTCCAACACGCTGTGCCGCCGGGCTGCGACCAGGGAGGCAATGAATTCCTGCCGGGCTGCGTCCCTGCGGGGATCCCTCCAGCGCCGGTCGCGCTCGGGCGCCTGCTGGTCGTAGAACGCCCTCAGTTCAGGCTCATGGTTGCCCATCCGATGAGAGTACGCCCTGCGCCGGGCCGGGCACAGGGGCGGACACCGCCGTCGTAAATGGACCACTGAGCGGGCCCCGACGAGAGGAGCCCGGCGCGTGGACGCCGGCGTCGAACTAGTTAAAAACGACGGTGCGGGTGCCGTCGAGGAGCACGCGGTGTTCGGCGTGCCACTGCACGGCGCGGGCCAGGGTGCGCGCCTCGCCGTCCCGGCCCAAGGCCACGAACTGTTCGGCGGTGTGGGCGTGGCGGACCGGAATGACTTCCTGGTCGATGATCGGGCCCTCGTCCAGGTCCCCGGTGACGTAGTGCGCCGTGGCGCCAATCAGCTTCACGCCGCGGGCGTGCGCCTGGTGGTACGGCCTGGCGCCCTTGAAGCTGGGCAGGAACGAGTGGTGGATGTTGATGGCCTTGCCGGCCAGTTCGGTGCAGAGCTCGTTGCTGAGCACCTGCATGTAGCGGGCCAGCACCACCAGTTCCACGTCGTGTTGCTCGGCCAGGTCCCGCAGGGCCTGCTCGGCCTGCGGCTTGGTGTCCGGTGTGACGGGAATGTGGTGGAAGGGGATGCCGTAGAACGCGGCGAGCTCGGCCAGGTCCTGATGGTTGGAGACGATGGCGGGGATCTCGATCGGCAACGTGCCCGAGCGCTGCAGGAACAGCAGGTGGTTCAGGCAGTGCGCCGACTTGGACGCCATCACCAGCGTGCGCATCTTCACGCCGTCGCGGCGCAGCTTCCAGTCCATGCCGAACTCCTGCGCGACCGGCTGCAGCCGGTCATGGAGTTCTGTGTAGGAGAGGTCCGTGGCCACAGCCACCCGCATGAAGAACCGGCCCGACTGCGGGCTGCCGTACTGCTGCGAGTCGGTGATGTTTCCGCCGGCCCCGGCCAGGGCGCCGGCGACGGCATGCACGATGCCGGGGCGGTCCGGGCAGGAGAGGATCAGGGTGTAGGCGGTGGCGGCGGGGGCTTCAGTCACGCATCCTAGGCTACCGGCTGCGCTTCGGCTTCCGCGGCAAGGTACCTGCCCGCGGCCACGGCAGCCGCCCGGCCGGCGCGGGTGGCCCCGACCGTGGACGCGGATGCGCCGTATCCCACCAAGAACAGCCGCGGCTCCTTCACCACCGAGACGCCGTCGTCGCCCATCCTGATCCCGCCGCCCGGTTCACGCAGCCGAAGCGGCGCCAGGTGGTCCAGTGACGGCCGGAATCCGGTGGCCCAGAGGATGACGTCCACGTCTTCGGCCGAGCCGTCGGCGAATTCGACGCCGTGCTCAGTGATGCGGGCCAGCTTTCCGCGCGAGACGAGCACGCCGTCGTCGATGCCCTTCCGGTACGTCTCGGTCAGCGGCAGCCCCGTGGCGGCAACCACGCTCAGGGTCGGCAGGCCCGCGCGCGTGCGCTCGCCGACCCGGCGTTCCACGTCGACACCCCATTCCATGTCGAACGGGGCCGCGGTGAAGTCGGGGTCGCGGCGGGTGGACCAGAGCGTGTCCGCGCCGGCCGCGTCCAGTTGGAGCAGGAACTGCAGCGCGGACGTCCCGCCGCCGACCACCAGCACCCGCTGCCCGCGGAACTCGTCGGCCGACCAGAAGTTCCGGGTGTGCAACTGGCGGCCGCGGAACGTCTCCCGGCCCGGGTAGTGCGGCCAGTGCGGCTTGTCCCAGGTGCCGGTGCCGCTGATGACGGTCCGCGCCTGCCACTCGCCGCCGGTGGCGCTGCGCACGCGCAGGAAGGCACCGTCGTCGTCCACCGAGGTCACGCGCACGGGGCGGTGCACGGGGAGATTGAACCGCCGCTCGTAGGTGCCGTAATAACGGCGCACGACGGCGGAGGACGGCTCCTGCGGGTCCGGAACCCCGAGGGGCAGGCCGGGGAGGTCGTGCAGGCCGTGCGCCGCGTCGAAGGTCAGCGAGGGCCAGCGGTGGCGCCAGGCGCCGCCGGGGCCGTCGTTGGCGTCGAGGACCACGAAGTCCTGGTCCGGGACCAGGCCGCGGCGGGCCAGTTGGTAGGCGGCGCTCAGCCCGGCCTGGCCCGCGCCGATCACCACCGCCTGCAGCGGCTGTTGCCCGGTGCCGATTGCTTGGTCCGTCACGATGCCCCTCCGATTTGTTGACACTTCAACATCTGTCCGGTGCAACGATGGCCGCCCGCAGGGTATTCCGTGGCGGGCGGGCGGGACGCTGAGGCGGGCGGGGAGCGTGGCGGGCCGGCGGGACGCTGAGGCGGGCGGCGGGGGAGCGTGGCAGGCGGGCCCGAGAGCGCAGCGGGCCGGTGGCCCGGGATCCCATGGCAGACCGGCCCGAGAGTGTGGCGGGCCGGCGGGAAGAGTATCGCGTCCGGATCCATCCGATGGCCGGAAGGCGTTTTCTGCCAATCACGATGGGTCTAGGGTGGCAGCAGCGACGACGGAAGGTCCGGGCCATGACGCATTTGGAACGGGAGAAAACGCTCCGTAATGCAGGGCGCGTGCTGCTGACCGCCGCGCTCCTGGCTGGCCTGGCCGGGTGCACCGGCGAAACCGGCGGGGAGCCGGCCGTGACCGGCGGAGGGGACCCGGCCGCGACCGGCGGGACCACGCAGGCGCCGGGTGATGCAGGAGGACAGCCCGCGGGGGCGCAGCCTGCCGGCGGCATTCCGGAGATCGTGGAGAACGTGCAGCCGTCCGTGGTGACGGTCTTTACCGACAACGGCCTGGGCAGCGGCGTGGTCTATTCCGAAGACGGGCTGATCCTGACCAATGAACATGTGGTCGGCGACAGCACCACCGTCGAGGTTGGCTTCGCCGACGGGCAACGCAGCGCGGGCAAGGTCCTGGCGACGGATGCGGTGTCCGATCTGGCCTTGGTGCGGACCGAGCGCGACGGGCTCCCGGCCGCCGAGTTCAACACGTCGCTGCCGACGATCGGCGAACTTGCCGTGGTGATCGGTTCGCCGCTGGGCTTCGAGAATACTGCCACGGCAGGCATTATCTCCGGCCTGCACCGTTCCATCCCGGGATCCGCCTCGTCGAGCCTGGCGCTGGTGGACCTGATCCAGACCGACGCGCCGATCAGCCCCGGCAACTCGGGCGGCGCCGTCGTCAATGCGCGGAGCCAGGTGGTGGGCATCAGTGAGGCCTACATCCCGCCGGAGGCGGGCGCGGTGTCGCTCGGGTTCGCCATCCCCGCCGCCACCGCCCGGGAAGTGGCCGAGGAACTGCTCGAAGACGGAACCGCCGACCACGCTTTCATGGGCCTGACTCCCGCCAGCATCACGGCGGCGATCGCCGAGCAGCTCGGCGTGCCCCAGGCGGAGGGCGTTTTGGCCCTGTCCGTAGGCGACGGCGGCCCGGCCGACGAGGCGGGAATCCGCGCCGGCGATGTGCTGCTGAGCGTGGACGGCGAGGCGCTGGCGAGCGCCGAAGACCTGCTGGCCGCCATCCGCCAGCACAACCCGGGCGACACGGTCAGCGTGGAAGTGCGCCGCGACGACGAGACCCGAAGCGTGCAGGTTGCGCTCTCGGACCGCCCGGTGCCGTGACCGGCTGCTAGGATTGGCTCGCCGCGACTGGCGTTAGGTGGGACACCACCAGGAAGTGGCAGCAGGGCCGGAAACCGTCGGTTACCGCTCCTGCATATACCGACCTCGGATCGCACGCCTGGGACGTAAGGTCACGTTCGGGCCGGAGTGTGTCCGGGGCAGGTCATGCGTCATGCGTGCGGGTGCCTGCAGCCGGTAATCTGGCCTGTAGCAGTGAGATAAGCCCCACCACCCAGGAGATTCTCCCTTGACTTCTACGCCCTCTGTGACCGATCTGCCGCTGTCCCAGGTGGATCCTGAAATCGCCGCCGTGATCGACGCCGAACTCGGTCGCCAGCGCGACACTCTCGAAATGATCGCCTCCGAAAACTTCGCGCCGCGTTCGGTGCTCGAAGTCCAAGGCTCGGTCCTGACCAACAAATACGCCGAGGGATACCCGGGACGGCGCTACTACGGTGGCTGCGAGCACGTAGACGTCGCCGAAAACCTGGCCATCGAGCGGGCCAAGTCGCTCTTCGGCGCGGAATTCGCCAACGTCCAGCCGCACGCCGGCGCCCAGGCCAACGCGGCCGCCCTCTCCGCCCTGATCCAGCCGGGCGACAAGATGATGGGCCTGTCCCTGGCGCACGGTGGCCACCTCACGCACGGGATGAGGCTGAACTTCTCTGGCAAGCTCTACCAGGTCGCCGCCTACGAGGTTGACCCGAAGACCTTCCGGGTGGACATGGATAAGGTCCGCGAGCAGGCGCTGGCCGAACGTCCGAACGTGCTCGTGGCCGGCTGGTCCGCGTACCCCCGCCAGCTGGACTTTGAGGCCTTCCGTTCCATCGCCGACGAGGTCGGAGCCTACCTCTGGACCGACATGGCACACTTCGCCGGGCTGGTCGCCGCCGGCCTGCATCCGAACCCGGTTCCGCACTCGGACATCGTCACCTCCACGGTCCACAAGACCCTGTCCGGCCCGCGCTCCGGCGTGATCCTGGGCAAGGAATCCTTCGCCAAGAAGGTCAACTCGGCCGTTTTCCCGGGTCAGCAGGGCGGCCCGCTGATGCATGTGGTCGCTGCCAAGGCGGTGGCCTTCAAGATTGCCGCCGGCGAGGAATTCAAGCAGCGCCAGGAACGCGTGCTCGAAGGCGCCCGGATCTTGGCCGAGCGCCTGGCCGCCGCCGACGTGGCCGAGGCCGGCGTGTCCGTGCTGACCGGCGGCACCGACGTCCACCTGGTCCTGGTGGACCTGCGCAATTCCCAGTTGGACGGCAAGCAGGCCGAAGACCTGCTGCACGAGGCTGGCATTACCGTCAACCGCAACGCCGTGCCGTTCGATCCGCGCCCGCCGATGGTTACCTCGGGGCTGCGCATCGGTACGCCGGCGCTGGCCACCCGCGGTTTTGGGGCGGCCGAATTCACCGAGGTCGCAGACATCATTGCCACCGCGCTCAAGGGTGGCGCCGATACTGCCGCCTTGCGGGCCCGCGTGAAGAAGCTTGCCGACGACTTCCCGCTCTACCCCGGCCACGAGGAGTGGTGACATGAACCTCTATACGACCCCGCCGACGGCCCGCGTGCTGGACGGCAAGGCCACCGCGGCGCAAATCAAGAACGAGCTCACGGAACGGGTATCGGCGCTCAAGGCCAGGGGCATCGTGCCCGGCCTGGGGACCGTGCTCGTCGGTGAGGACCCGGGCAGCAAATGGTACGTCGGCGGCAAGCACAAAGACTGCGCCGAAGTGGGCATCGAGTCGATCCGGCGCGACCTGCCCGACTCCGTTTCGCAGGAGGAACTCGAAGCGGTCCTCGATGAGCTCAACGCCGACCCGGCCTGCACCGGTTACATCGTGCAGCTGCCGCTGCCCAAGCACATCGACACCAACCGCATCCTGGAGAAGATCGACCCGGCCAAGGACGCCGACGGCCTGCACCCGATGAACCTGGGCCGGCTGGTGCTCAACGTGGGTGAGCCGCTGGACTCGCCGCTGCCCTGCACCCCGCACGGCTGTGTCGAGCTGCTGCTGCGCCACGACGTCGAGTTGGCCGGCAAACGCGTGCTGGTCGTTGGCCGTGGCGTCACCGTGGGGCGCCCCCTGGGCCTGTTGCTGACCCGCAAGGAGATCAACGCGACGGTGATCCTTGCCCATACCGGAACGATCGACCTGGCGGCGGAACTGCGCGAGGCCGACGTCGTGATTGCCGCTGCCGGGATGCCGCACATGATCAAGGCATCCGACCTCAAGCCCGGCGCCGTCGTGCTGGACGTTGGGGTCAGCCGCGTCGAGGACGAGGACGGCAAGGCCCGGGTGACCGGCGACGTGGAGCCCGAGGCCCGCAACGTGGCCAGCTGGCTCTCGCCCAATCCGGGCGGCGTCGGCCCGATGACGCGTGCCATGCTGCTGGCCAACGTCGTGGGAGCCGCCGAGCGCCAGGCCGGCTGAACCTTGCGCTGAACCTCAAGAGGGCGGTGTCCGGATCCCGGACGCCGCCCTCTGACGTTTCCGGCCGCGCTGCTTGGTACAGCTGGCCTTGTCCGGTAAAGCCGGCGGCCGGGGTTTGGCCTCGCGCGCGGCGGACAGTCAGCGGCGGGCGGGGGTTACCTCGTGCGCGGCCGGAGAATCAGCGGCGGGCTCTTGGGCTCACCGGCCGGGCGCTTGGCCTCCCCACGCGATAGACAGTCAGCGGCGGCCGGACTGAGCAGGAGACCAATCATGAGCGGCTGCCGAAACTGTTACGGCAGCCAATCGTCGGCAGCCCCCGGGGCGGCGGCAACTTTGGCGACAATCGACTGGTGGAAAGTTGCAGCGACACGCCGACGTTCGCTGCAGCTTTCCGCCACTCGATGACCTGTGAACAACTTCCGCACGCCAGGGCGCCGGCTGTAGATAATGTCCGGATGAGTCCAGCACACCGACCGGGACCGGAACAGCACCTGCCACGGCTGAGGCCGCTCCCGCCGCACCTGCAGGCCGCCGCGTTCACGATCGAGGACGGCCTGAAATCGGGGCTGAGCAAGAGCCAGTTGCGCCACCCACGCCTCATCCGCATAAGCCGGGGCATCTGCACGCTCCAGCCGGCCGGCCTCGACCTCGCAGCCCGCGTGCGCCCGTTCACGCGGATCAGCGATTCGAGCGCTGCCTCACATGACACCGCGGCACGCCTTTGGGGCTTTCCCGAACCTGCCGCCGGCTTCGATCGGCGGGTCCACATCTCGCGTCCAAGCGACCGCGCACGGATGCAACGCCCCGGCGTGGCGGGCCACCGATCCCGGCTCGTCCCGGATGAAGTGGCTTGGGTGGATGGACTGTGCCTCACGACGCGCACGCGGACATGGCTGGACCTGGCGGAAACCCTCGATCTGGCTGACTTGGTGGTGATAGCCGACTACCTCCTGCGCATTCCGCGGCCGGACTTCGAAGGGCGCGTGGCTCCATTCGCCACCCGGGAGGATCTCCAGGCCCTGCTGAACCGCCACCCCGGAAAGCGGGGCCTGCGCAAGGCTCGTGCAGCCTTGGCGTTGGCCCGGGTCGGAGCGGACTCTCCGCCCGAGACCAGGCTTCGGCTGGCCATGCTCAGCGCGGGATTGCCGGAACCCGAGGTGAACAAGCCGATCAGGGACGACGACGGCGCTATTCTGCACAGCCCCGACCTGTCGCTGCCTGAATACCGGATCGCCATCGAATACGAGGGCGAAGGCCACGGCCAGGCCGACCAAATCGCGCGGGACATCGAGCGGGCCGAACGGGCCCGGGCAGCAGACTGGGACGAAGTCCGGATCTCCAGGCGGCACATGGCCAACGGCGCAGACCGCGCGATCCGAAAAATCACCGCGGCACTGCAGCGGCGTGGCTGGTCCGCGGAGCAGGCTGCCTGAGCTCACAGCCGGCCCCGCAGCATGTTCTGGTGCAAAAAGACGACGCCGGTCGGGGCGTCGAAGAGCTCGACGGACCGGCCGGACACGACCGAGGCGGGCGTCCCATCGGGGCGCCGAAGAGCTCGACGCATCGGACCGACACGACCGAGGCGCGACGTCCCATCGGGCGCCAAAGAGGTCGACGCACCGGACCGACACAACCGAGGCGGGCGTCCGGCCGGAATAGCTCCGGCAGGACACCCGCCTCGGTGTTGAGTCAGCTGGGGTTACTCCAGCACAACCTTGGTGGCTTAGACGCCGGCCTTGACGGCGTCGTCGGTGGAAACTCCGCGGCGCTTGTCGAAGACGGTGGCCCCGACTTCCTGCTCGGCCTGGTTGTTGATCGACAGATCGATGCCGGGGCGGTCGCGCAGGATCAGCACAGCGATGATGGAGATGATCGTCATGCCGAACAGGTACGCCGAGACGGAGCTGCTGGTCCCGGTGGAATTGATCAGTGCCTGGGCGATGGTTGGGGCGAACGCGCCGCCGAGAATCGCGCCCAGTGCGTAGGCGATCGAGACACCCGAGTATCGCACGGAGGCCGGGAAGATCTC
This sequence comes from Arthrobacter sp. Y3223166, assembly GCF_059090935.1. NCBI lineage: Bacteria > Bacillati > Actinomycetota > Actinomycetes > Micrococcales > Micrococcaceae > Arthrobacter > Arthrobacter sp. Y3223166. Next base: position 43,680 of record NZ_JBNHGE010000005.1, read on the forward strand.
GCTGTACCAGGCCGCCTGCGGGCCGTAGCTCAAGCCCAGGCCGAAACTGAACAGCGCCAGCGCCAGGTACAGCATGCCCAGCGAACCGGTGTCGATCAGCCAGAACAGCGGGAAGACCGTCAGCAGCTGGGCGCCGAAACCAATCAGGTACGTGCGCTTGCGACCGATCTTGTCGGCCATGATGCCGGCCAGGGCGGTGAAGATGAACCACATGGCCGAGGCGAACGTGATGGCCAGCAGCACGTCGGTGCGCTCCATGCCCACTGCCTCGCTGGTGGCGTAGCTGGGGATGAACCCGCCGGTGGCCATGTAGCCGGCAGAGTTGTTGCCGGCGAAGATCAGTGCGGCCAGGATGACCAGCAGCCAGTGCTTGCGGAACAGTTCCACGATGGGGACCTTCTGCTGCTGCTTCTTGTCGGCAATCTCCTTGAACACCGGGGACTCGTCCACCGAGCGGCGAACCATGTAGCCGATGGCGATCAACACGACGCTAAGCAGGAACGGGATGCGCCAGCCCCACTCAAGGAAGGCCTCGCCGGGGGAGATCACGCCGGTCATCAAAGTCATGACGCCCGAAGCGAGCAGCATGCCGAGCGGAACACCCAACTGGGGGAAGGACCCTGCACGGCCGCGGCGGTCACGCGGGGCGTGCTCCACGGCCATCAGGACGGCTCCGCCCCATTCGCCGCCGGCGGAGATGCCCTGCAGGATGCGCAGCGAGAGCAGCAGCACCGGGGCCAGGATTCCGGCCGTCTCGTAGGTGGGCAGGATGCCGATCAGCGTCGTCGCTGCTCCCATCATCATCAGCGTGATGACCAGCATGGCGCGGCGGCCGAGCTTGTCGCCGTAGTGTCCGGCCAGGAAGGCGCCAAGCGGCCGGAACAGGAAGCTGATGCCAACGGAGGCGAAGGCAAGGAGCAGCCCGATGGATTCGCCGGCCGGCTCGAAGAACAGGTGCGCGAAGACCAGGCCCGCTGCCGTGGCGTAGATGAAGAAGTCGTACCACTCGATGGTGGTGCCGATGATGGTGGCAAACGCGACGCGACGCTGATTGGCGGCGGACGATTGCCCGGAAACTGTAGTGCTCATAGTTGTCCTCTTGGGTCGGTCACACCGAGGAGGCCGGCGCGACCAGATGGGTGGAGCTTAGGCGGGCGGGAACAACGAGGCCGGGGTTTTCGGCCCGGGTCGTGTGGTTCCGCCGCCGGGTCTGCTTGGCAGCCCGGCGATGCCCGCCGGTTGGGATCAGCCACCATTCGGGGCAGAACGTTGAACGTGACAACCATTGTGACACGCCTCGCAATCCTCGGTAAACTTCAGATAAGCGGCGAACTTCTTTGATTGGACTGAAGTATTGTGGTCGATTTCACTTTGCGACAGCTTCAACTCTTCGCTGCCCTCCCGGACCATCCGACACTGAGCTCGGCTGCCGCCAGCCTGAACATCTCGGAGTCCGCGCTGTCGCAGGCCATCACGGCCCTCGAACGGGCCGCGGGTGAGCAGCTCTGCGTGCGGCGAAAGGCTCGCGGCCTCCAGCTGACGCCGTCGGGCCAGTTCTTCGCGCAACGGGCCCGACTGCTGCTGCGCGATGCGGAAGCACTGATCAGCGACCTCTCAGGCGCAGCCGGCGAACTGAAGGGACCGGTGCGGTTGGGGTGCTTCGCGAGCTTCGCCAGCAGCGTCCTGCCCTCGGTGCTCGATCGCCTGCCCGAACAGTATCCGGGCATCAGCGTGGACGTCACGGTCGGCTCCCACGACGACCTGCTGCCCGCCCTGGACGCCGGGCTGCTGGACCTGGCCATGGTCTACGACATGGAGCTCCCCGCCGGGTACAGCCAGCGCACCATCTATCAGACCGAGTTGCAGGCGGTGCTGCCGCCGGAACATCCCTTGGCCGGGCAGTCAACGGTGGATTTGGCGGACCTCGCCGCCGAACCCCTCATCATGTACGAGTCGAGTCCGAGCACGGCGAACACGTATCGCGTCTTTGAGGAACGCGGCCTGCGCCCGTACGTCGCCACGTCCATGCCGCAGGCGGTGCTGGTGCAGGCACTCGTCGGGCGGGGGCTGGGGTACGCGCTGCTGATGTCACGGCCGGCCGCCCCGGCCGTGACGGTCGAAGGCCGGCCGGTCGCGGTGCGGCCGCTATTGCCGCCCGTATCGCAGACGACCATGTGTGCGATCTGGCCGGACACCATGGTCCTCAGTCCCAGGGCCGAGGCGGTGTTGGGCCATGCCGTGCAGGCACTGGGCAGCGGCGGAGGCACCTGACCCTGCCGCCGCGCGCAACCTGACCCGCCGCGCGCAATCTGACCTGCCACCACCTGACCCGCCGACACAACCTGACCTACCACTTGACCCGCCGACACAACCTGACCCGCTGCCGCTGCCGCTGCCGCTGCCGCTGCCTGCCGCACCGGCGCTGTTGCTAGAGCGCCGCCGGCTGCAGTTTTGAGTGTGCCTTGAGGTCGAAGGCGGGGTCGGCGGCCTGTTCGGGGGTGAGGGTGGCGCCGGCGGCGAGGAGGCGGCGGGCGGCCATGTGGTCCGCGGGCTGGTTGACGGATTCGACGGCGGCGAGGGCGCCGTTGCGGAAGCAGAAGACGGAGAACTTTTCGTCGGCGGGGTCGCCGCGGAGAACTACCTCGTCGCCCGGGGCGACCAGGCCGGCGATCTGCAGGCGCAGCGGCCCCTGGTTGGACCAGAACCAGGGCAGATCCGCGTAGCCGCCAGACCCGGTGCCCAGGATGGCGCGGGCGGCGTGCCGGGCCTGGTCGGTGGCGTTCTGCACGGATTCGAGCCGGGTGCGGGCGCCGGCGTGGGGGTTGGGGAAGGACGCGCAGTCGCCGATGGCGTAGATGTCCGGGTCGGAGGTGCGCAGGGTGGCGTCGACGGTGATGCCGTTGTCCACCTCAAGGCCGGCGGCCGAGGCGAGTTCGGTGCGCGGGATGACGCCGACACCGACCAGGACCAGGTCCGCGGGGTAGCGTTCGCCGGTGGTGCTGATGGCGGCGGCGACGTGGCCGGTCTCGTCGGCGTCGAAGGAGGCGATGCCTTCGCCGAGGCGCAGGTTTACGCCGAGGCGCCGGTGGGCGTCGGCGAAGAACGCGCTCATGGTGGGGGTCAGGGCCCGGCTCATGGGCCGGTCGGCGTACTCGAGGACGGTGACGCCCAGGCCGCGGGCGCGGGCGGCGGCGGCGAACTCCAGGCCGATGAAGCCGGCGCCGATGACGACGACGGAGCCCACGGTGTCCAGGCGGGCGTGCAGGGTCTGGGCGTCGGTGAGGGTGCGCAGGCCGTGGATGCCGGCCAGGCCGGCGCCGGGGACGGCCAGTTCGCGGTTGGCGGCCCCGGTGGCGAGCACCAGCTTCGTGTAGGACAGGGTGGTGCCGTCGTCGAGGGTGACGGTCCTGGCGGCCCGGTCGATGGTGGTGGCGCGCACGCCGAGGCGGGCGTCGACGTCGTTGGTGGTGAAGAATTTTTCCGGGCGCAGCGGCAGCGGGGCCGGGGTCTTTCCGGCGGCGAGGTAGTCCTTGGACAGCGGGGGCCGCTGGTAGGGGTGGTGCGGCTCGTCGCCGAGCAGGGTGATGGGACCGGTGTGGCCTTCCTTGCGCAGCGAATCCACCAGCTGGATGCCGGCCTGGCCGTTGCCAACAATGACGATGTTTTCCGGGCTGTTCATGGAGGGCCTTTCGGTGCGGGACGTGCAGGCGGGCGCAACGGCCCGGTTACCCCTGCTCGTCGGGGATGTCGACTTCGAGTTCGTCGAAGTGGTCGCCGGCGGTGAGTTGGCACCCAGGCGGCTGCGGGCCGTGTCGCGGGGAGCTGCGGTGCCTTGATCCTAGGACCGCACCCGGCCGTCGCGGTGGTTCGCCGTGGCGGCTTCGGTCAGCATTGGTTGCGGGCCGCTCACACAGGCCGCGGCGCCGGGCAACACGGCGGCCGCCGCAGCGGCCGCCGTTGGCCGGACGGCTCAGATCTGGTCGTCGGGGACGTCGACTTCGATCTGTTCGAGGCCGTCGCCGACCGTGATCTGGCAGCCGAGCCGGCTGCGGGTTTCGACGCGGGGGCCGGCGGTGCAGTCGAGCATTTCGTCTTCGTCGTCGCCGATTTCGGGCAGGCCGTCGAGGTATTCGGGGCGGACGTAGACGTGGCAGGTGGCGCACATGGCCTGGCCGCCGCATTCGCCGACGATGCCGTCGACGCCGTTGGTCACGGCGGCGCGCATCAGGGAGGTGCCGGGGTCGACGTCGAGCACGTCAACGTTGCCGTCAGAGTGGTGGAAGCTGATCTTTGCCATGGGAAATTGTCCTTGCTGTGGGCGCTGGTTTGGGTGGACGGAAGGGTGCGCGGGCCGGTCTTAGCCCCAGAGCACCGGGAATTTGGTCATGCCGCGGAAGACCCAGCCGGCGTCGACCGGGGCGTTCTCCGGATCCAGGCGGAGGTTCGGCAGTTCGCGGAAAACCTGCGGCATGGCAATGTGTGCCACCGAAGCGCGTGCCACCCAGGCGCCTGCGCAGAAGTGGTTGCCGCCGCCGAATGCCAGGTGCGGCTTCTTTTCCCGGTTGATGTTAAAGGATTCGGGGTCCTCGAACACCGCCGGGTCGCGGTTGGCTGCGCCGACAACGATGCCCAGCCGCGCACCGGCCGGCAGTTGCATGCCTTCCACGACGGTGTCGCGCGTGACCTCCCGCGGGTACATGCCGATGGGTGCGACCCAGCGCACGGACTCCTCGAAGGCGCGCGCGTAGAGGGATTCGTCAGCGAGCACCTGGGCCAACTGCTCCGGGTTGGCCAGCAGCGCCCACACGGTGGTGCCAAGGACGTCGCGCGGTTCGTTGAGGCCGCCGCCGATGGTCATCTTCATGTTCGCCCGGATGGCCTCGAGCGGGATCGGCATGGAGGTGAGCCCGGACAGCAGGCTGGCATCCGGATTCTTGCGCAGGTAGGGCAGGATTTCATCGATCGCGTCGTCGACTTCGTTGTACGACTGCTCCGACTTGCTCCAGACGTCCGGGTCGTCCGCGTAGTTGCCGGTGCCGTCGATCATGGTCTGCGACCAACGTTGCATGTCTTCCTGGGTGGCATTATGGAAGCCCATGATCAGCCGCAGGTTTTCCGCGGCGTAGGGAGCGGCATACTCCCAGACAAAGTCGGCGCCCGGGCCGGCCGCCTTCAACTGCGCCAGGTATTTGTCGCTGTTGGCCTGGAAGATGGCGTTCCAGTGCTCCTTGATGGCTTTGGGCCGCAGCACGTTCCCGTAGGATTTCCGGTCCACCTCATGCTCCGGGTCGTCCTTGCGCAGCATCGAGTGGCCCATGGCCCGCTTCATGAGCGAGTTGGTCTCGTTGGCGGAAAAACGCTCCTGGTCCTGCTCGATCACGTGGCAGGCCTGGTAGCTGGTAACCATGTACCGGTTGACGGCGGGCACCCAGTGCACGGGCGCTTCGGCCCGCAGCTTCTGATAGATCGGATACGGGTTCCGGTAGAGATCCGGGATGGTGACCCAGTCCGCGTTGGGAACCGGGCGGGCTTCGGTGGCGGCGGTCATTCTCGCTCTCCTCGTCGTGTTGGTCCGGAAACGGGTTGCCGGATCCTTGCCGGCGGGCCTCGCACCGTACCCGGCGTGAGGTGTGTCTCCCACGAGTGTGACAGCAGGCATATCCGCCGGTAAAGTGCATAAAGAGGGGAAATATCCCCCGAAAAGCTTTGGTTATATCCCTGCGGCGCAGGAGGCGCTTTGGTCCGGTACACGCTGCGGCAGCTGGCGTACTTTGTCGCAGTGGCAGAGGCCGGCACGATTGCCGCCGCCGCCGACGAACTCCATGTCTCACAGACGGCAGTGGCCGCGGCAGTGAAGGAACTGGAGCGTATTTTCGGCACGCAGCTCACGGTCCGCCGCAAGGCACACGGCGTCAGCCTGACACCTGCAGGCCGGCAACTGCACGCCCGCGCCTCAACCTTCCTGCGGGAGGCGGAGGAGCTGGAGCTGAGCACCAGCAGCTGCGGGGGAGAGCTGGCCGGCCCGCTGGTGGTGGGCTGCTATCTGACGTTGGCGCCGACTGTTCTGCCCGGGCTGCTGGAGCGTTTCGCCGCCGAGCATCCCAAGGTGCAGTTGGACTTCGTCGAAGGCACCCAGGATGCCGTGCAGGACAAGCTGTTCACGGGAGAGCTGGACCTGGCCATCGTCTACGACATGGACCTGCGGCCGGGACTGGAGTCGGTGCAGCTGGGCGCCATGCATGCCTACGCGCTATTGCCGGCCGACCACCGGCTGGCCGGCCGGGAGGCGGTGAGCCTGGCCGACCTGGCCGAGGAGCCAATGATCCTGCTCGATGCACCGCCGAGCAGCCATCACACGATGTCGGTGTTCCGTGACGCTTCCGTCGTGCCGAAAATCAAGTACCGCACCACTGACTTCGAGCTGACCCGCTCGCTGGTCGGGCGGGGTATCGGCTACTCGGTCCTGGTGCAGCGGCCGTCCGGCGATGCCACCTATGAAGGCCGGACTTTCACCGCGTTGCCAATCGAGCCGGCGGTCCGCCCGGTTGGCGTGAAGATCGTCTGGCCCGAAGGGGTCAGGCTGACCGACCGGGCCGCGGAGGTGGTCAGGTATGCGGTCGAGGCCCATGCGCCCCGCCAGAGTGGCGGCTCTGGCCGATGAGTCGTCCCCGCCGGCCGCGGGGCCTCACCGCCGGCGGCGCCGCCGGGCGCAACCACCGGCGGCCGCGCCGGGGAGCTACCGCGGGCGGCCGCGGCGCCTCAGCTTGGTCAGGCACCGCTGCCAATCGGACACGCCGGGGGCTAAATCCCGATTGGCTTTCCTCAATCGCTAGTGTGATCTAGGCTATAGCAGTGCCTCAAACATCTCTCTCACACCGGTTGCCTCAGCGAACCTCCGCGGCCGTCATTTCCGCCCGGGACGTCGTGAAGACCTACGGCAATTTCAACGCCGTCGACGGTATCTCCTTCGAAGTCCCGGCGGGGGAGTCGTTCGGGCTGCTCGGCCCCAACGGTGCGGGCAAGTCCACGACGATGCGGATGATCGGCGGCGTGTCGCAGCGGACGTCCGGCGAACTGAGCATCATGGGCCTGGACCCGGACCGACACGGGCCGGAGGTGCGGGCGCATCTGGGCGTGGTGCCGCAGCAGGACAACCTGGACGAGGAACTGAAGGTCCGCGACAACCTGATCGTTTACGGCCGCTACTTCGGGCTGCCGTACTCCTACCTGCGGCCCAAGGCGGACGAACTGCTGGAGTTCGCGCAGCTGACGGACAAGGCCAAGGCGAAGGTCGATGCCCTCTCCGGCGGCATGAAACGGCGGCTGACCATCGCCCGTTCGCTGATGAACGATCCGAAGGTTCTGCTGCTCGACGAGCCGACCACCGGACTCGATCCGCAGGCGCGCCACATCCTCTGGGACCGGCTCTTCCGGCTCAAGGAAGCGGGCGTGACCCTGATCCTGACCACGCACTACATGGACGAGGCCGAGCAGCTCTGCGACCGACTCATCGTGGTGGACAAGGGAAAGATCATGGCGGAAGGGTCGCCGGCAGCCCTGATCCGCGAACATTCCACCCGAGAGGTCCTCGAGCTTCGGTTCGGTTCCGAGCGGAATACCACCGTGGCCCCGGAGCTCGCCGGCATCGGGGAGCGGCTGGAAACGCTGCCGGACCGTGTGCTGGTCTATGCCGACGACGGCGAGGCGGCGCTCGAGCAGGTGTCCAACCGCGGCCTGCGCCCGATCACATCCCTGGTCCGGCGCTCCAGCCTGGAGGACGTCTTCCTCCGGCTGACCGGCAGGAGCCTCATTGACTGAGCAACAGCCCCCGCAGGTGCCGGGCGGGCAGGACATGGAGACCACGGCGCGCCCGGCCGAAGAAATCGCGGCGCACGGGTCCAAAGACACCACGGCGCGCGCGGTCCAAGAAACTCCGGTCCGCGCGGCCGAAGAATCACCGGCGCCCACGGCCCAAGAGTCCGGGCGGACCGCGACCGCTGCAGCCTCCGTGCCGGACGCCGCGGCCGCCGCGGGCTCGGTCGATGCGCGGGCCCCGGAGCAGCTGTCACTGCGGGAGATCGACGCGCTGACGCGGCCAGTCACCGGCCTGCGCTCGCCGCTGACCCCGCTGCAGTCGGCCGAGCGCGCCCGGAACTTCGGTTCCGTCTACTTCCTGGAGCATTGGCTGCGGCAGTTGCGCGGCTACGGCTGGACCGTCTTGATGACGGCGGTCGGCACGCCGCTGGTATACCTGTTTGCCATGGGCGTGGGGCTCGCCACGTTGGTGGACGCCAACACCAACGCCTCGCTCGACGCCGGAAACGGCCAGTCCGTGCCGTATCTGGTCTTCGTGGCGCCTGCCCTCCTGGCGACCGCCGCGATCATGGTGGCCAGCGAAGAGAACACGTACTCGGTGATGTCGGGGTTCCGATGGCGCAAGACCTACTACGGTCCCAACGCCTCGCCGCTGCAGAGCCACCAACTGGTCAACGGGCACTCGTTGGGCGTGCTGGCCCGCCTGCTGCTGACCACCGGCTTGTATTTCCTCTGCCTGGTCATCTTCGGCGCGGTGACCGAGGCCACCGCCTGGCTGATGGTCATCACGGCGGCCCTGGGCGGAATGGCCTTCGGGCTGCCGCTGATGGCGTACTCGGCCAGCATCGAAGAAGACCGCGGCCAGTTCGCGCTGGTGCAGCGGTTCATCGTGATGCCGCTGTTCCTCTTCTCCGGCACGTTCTTTCCGCTGGAGGCCATGCCGTTGGTGGTGCGCTGGATCGGATGGATCTCGCCGCTGTGGCATTCGACGGAGCTGGGCCGGGTGCTCAGCTACGGCTATGTTGAACCGGCCTGGCTGACCGTGCTGCACGTCGCCTACCTTGCCGTCCTCTGCGCGGCCGGCTGGGTCTTCGCGCGCCGCATCTATATCAGGAGGCTGGGCAAATGAGCCAGCACGTTCTCCCGCAGCCGCCGCGGCTCGAGCCGGCGCGCCGCCCGTTTGGCTCGCTCTATGCCGGCAACGTGCGGGCGGTCTTCGCCCGCGGCGTCAAGGCGACCTGGGGAACCAACTGGGCGATCATGGTTAGCGGCTTCGTCGAGCCGGTCCTCTACCTGGTGGCGATGGGGATCGGACTGGGCTCGCTGATCGGCACGATAAGCGGCCCCGGCGGAACCGAGATCGGTTATGCGAACTACATTGCGCCGGCGCTGCTGGCCGTCTCGGCGATGAACGGCGCGGTGTACGACTCCACCTGGAACGTCTTCTTCAAACTGAACTTTGCCAAGCTCTACGAAGGCATGTTGTACACCTCTTTGGGACCGCTGGACGTGGCGCTCGGCGAGATCCTGCTGGCGCTGATGCGAGGAGCGCTCTACGCCACCGGCTTCACCGCGGTGATGGGGGCGATGGGGTTGATCACCTCGCCCTGGGCGCTGTTGATGATCCCCGCAGCCGTGGTGGTGGCCTTCGGCTTCGCTTCCTTCGGCATGGCGATCACCAGCTACATGAAAACGTTCCAGCAGATGGACTGGATCAACTTCATCATGCTCCCGATGTTCCTGTTCTCTGCGACTTTCTATCCGCTCAGCGTCTACCCGGAGCCGATCCAGTGGCTGATCCAGGCATTCCCGCTCTGGCACGGCGTGGAACTGCTGCGCCAGCTCAGCGTCGGCGCCTTCACCGCCGCCACCTGGATCCACGTGGCGTACTTCCTGGTCATGATCGTGCTCGGGCTGATCCTGACCACTGGCAGGCTGCGCAAGCTCTTCCTGAACTGACCGCGGACCGACGTGCGGCGGGCGGGCTGCCGCCTTTGTCCTTGCCACACCCTTGCTGCCCATCAATGATGGAGACACCGTCCAAAGGCCCGAACCAAGTAAGGAGCTGGCACATGATCGGCACGTGGCAGGCACTGGTCATCGATTGTCCGGACAGCGATGTACTGGCCACCTTTTACGAGGAGCTGCTGGGCATGATCCGGGTCCAACAGGACGACGACGGCTGGATCAGCATCGGGGATTCCCCGGACCGGCCGGCCATCGCCTTCCAGCAGGTCCGGGATTTCGAGCCACCCCAGTGGCCGGGACAGGAGCATCCCCAGCAGATGCATGTTGACGTCAGGGTCCGGGACCTGGACATCGCCGAAGGACTGGTACTCCAGCTGGGAGCCACGAGCATGGACTCGGGCACCGAGACCTTCAGGGTGTACCTGGACCCGGCCGGGCACCCGTTCTGCCTGGTGCAGTGGTAGCGCGCTGAGCCGTGGGCGGACACGGCGCACGCAGGCGCGCGGATTTGAGAGAATAGGCCCATGCGATCAATTGGTCCCGAGTCTTCCGTTTCATCCACCGCCCGCCAGCTGCCGTTCAAGGCCGGCAACATCAGTCTGGCAGTGCTGGTGCTTGTCTTCCTGGTCGCGGTGATCTTTGCCGCCAATGAGAACGACGTCATCGGCTGGATCGTCGTCGCGGTGTCGCTGGCATGGCTGGCCCTGGCCGCCTTCGTGGTGTTCAGCGTCCGCGGTGCCACCCGCAAGGCGAAGGAGAAGCTGGCCAACGTGCAGGCCGAATATGCCGGGCGGGTCAACCCCGCTCCCGGCGGCGGTACCGCCCTCGTCGAGGAAGAAATCTCCAGGGCGAATGCCGTGCGGGACGAAAAGCTGGACCACAGCTTCAAGATCATCCAGGTGCAGGCCAAGGTGATCCGCGACTACCGCGGCAAAGACGAGGGCATGGTTGACCGGGCGCTGGAAACGGTGGAGATCACGGCCCACAACGGCCGCGGCATGATCCGCAAGGAAGACGGCGGCGGAACGGTCAGCGGCACAGTTGTTGGCTGAACTGAAGGGTTGGGTAAGGTAGTCGGGTGACTTTGGCAACCGTTTCCACCGCACCGACCACCTCCCGCGACGCCGCCGGCGGACTGATCCAGGCAGGCAAGACACTGCGGATTGCCAGCGTCAACGTCAATGGCATCCGCGCCGCCTACAAGCGCGGGATGGCCGACTGGCTGGCCGTCCGGGACGTGGACATCCTCTGCCTGCAGGAGGTGCGCGCACCGGACGCGGTAGTACGTGAGCTGCTGGGCAGCGACTGGCACATTCTGCATGCCGAAGCCGAGGCCAAGGGCCGCGCCGGTGTCGCCATTGCCTCCCGCGTGGAGCCCACTGCCACCCGCAGCCACATCGGCGATGAGTACTTTCTCTCCGCCGGCCGCTGGGTGGAGGCCGACTTTGCGGTGGACGGCATCGACGGCGAAAAGACCCTGACGGTGGTGAGCGCCTACGTCCATTCCGGCGAGGTGGACACCCCCAAGCAGGTGGACAAGTACCGTTTCCTGGACGCCATGTGCCACCGCCTGCCGCAGCTGAAGGCCGAGCGGGACTACGCGCTGGTCGTCGGCGACCTGAACGTGGGCCACACCGAGCTGGACATCAAGAACTGGAAGGGCAACGTCAAGCGTGCCGGCTTCCTGCCCGAGGAACGGGCCTACTTCGACCGCTTCTTCGGCGAGGAGATCGGTTGGCGCGATGTGCACCGGTCGCTGGCCGGGGATGTCAGCGGTCCCTACACCTGGTGGTCCTGGCGCGGCCAGGCCTTCGACAACGACTCCGGCTGGCGCATCGATTACCAGGTGGCCACCCCGTCGCTGGCCGATCTCGCGACGACCGCCGCCGTCGACCGTGCCGCCACCTACGACGCCCGATTCTCCGACCACGCACCGCTGGTCGTCGACTACCAGTTCTAGGAAGCATCCCGATGAGCACAGGAACCACAGAACCGACAGACACCGCCGTGCGGGCCGCCGGGCAGGCGGGCCGGCCGCAGGCCGAGCGTCCGCGGCTGCTCTCCGGCATGCAGCCGTCCGCCGACTCCCTGCACCTGGGCAACTACCTGGGGGCACTCGTGAATTGGGTCAAGCTGCAGGACGAGTACGAAACCTTCTACTTCATCCCCGACCTGCACGCCATCACCGTTGACTACGATCCGAAGGATCTCGCCCACCGCACCAGGGTCACCTGCGCGCAGTACATCGCCGGCGGCATCGACGTCGACCGCACCGCGCTCTTCGTCCAGTCCCACGTGCCGGAGCACGCCGAGCTGGCCTGGGTCCTGAACTGCGTGACAGGCTTCGGCGAGGCCTCCCGGATGACCCAGTTCAAGGACAAGACGCAGAAGAACGGTACCGACGCCGCGACCGTGGGGCTGTTCGCCTACCCGGTGCTGATGGCCGCGGACATCCTGCTGTACCGCCCCTACGGCGTGCCCGTCGGCGAGGACCAGCGCCAGCACCTGGAACTGGCGCGGAACCTCGCCCAGCGGTTCAACCACCGGTTCGGGGAAACTTTCGTGGTGCCCGAAGCGGTGATCCCCAAGGAGGGGGCGAAGATCTACGATCTCCAGCACCCCACAGCGAAAATGTCCAAGTCGGCCGAGTCGACCGCCGGCCTGATCAACATACTCGACAACCCGAAGCAGGCCGCCAAGAAGATCAAGTCTGCCGTCACCGACGACGGTACGGAAATCCGCTTCGACCGCGAGGCCAAGCCGGGCATCTCCAATCTGCTCACCATCTACTCCACGCTGTCGGGCAAGACCGTCGGGCAGCTTGAGCAGGAGTACCAGGGCAAGATGTACGGTCACCTGAAGGTCGATCTGGCCGAGGTGGTCGTCGAAACGCTCGCCCCGGTGCAGGCGCGGGCCCAGGAGCTGCTGGACGATCCGGCCGAACTGGACCGGCTGCTGGCGCGCGGGGCCCACAGGGCCCGTTCAATCGCATCGGCTACACTCGCTGATGTGTACTCCAAGGTAGGTTTCCTGCCCGCCGGAGGCGGGCGCTAGCCATGCGCCAGCAGGACCAGGACAGCATCGCCCGTGTGGAACACGACGGCGGTGCTGGCCGCGGTGCCCGGACGGCGGTCGGTTGCGTCGGCGTGGTTATCGGGGTCCCGGAGCCGATGGCCAGTGAGCTGCAGGGCTGGCGGGCCTCGTTCGGAGACCCGCTGGCCTCGGTGATACCGCCGCACATCACCCTGGTCACCACCACTCCGGTGCTCGACTGGGACGAGGCCGTCCAGCACGTCCGGGCCGTGGCCAGTTCGCAGTCCCCGTTCACCCTCTCCCTGCGCGGCACGGGCAGTTTCCGCCCCGTTTCGCCCGTGGTCTACCTGAGCATCGACGAGGGCTTCGACGAGTGCGTCGCGCTGCACCAAAAACTCCAGTCCGGGCCGCTGGAACGCGACCTCGAGTTCGGCTTCCACCCGCACGTGACCGTGGCGCACGACGTCAGCGAAGCCAGCATGGACTCGGCCGAAAGCAAGCTCGCTGATTATGACGCCGCATTCCGGGTCAGTAGCATGGGGCTCTACGAGCACGACGAGACTGGTGTGTGGATACTACGGGAAGAGTTGACCTTTGGCGCCGGACCAGCAGGAGCAGGCTGAGGCAACGCCGGATCCGCTGGAACGGCAGCAACTGCTGCTCGCCGCCGTAAGGCAGCGGCGGGAAGCAGGCCGTGCCAAGCGCGAAGAAGGCACACTGCAAAGCGTCCTGGCCGCGGCCAAGTACAGGCTGGCAACGCTCAACTCCCGGCGCCTGATGCGGGTCATGAATCTCTACGCCCTGAGGCACGGGTCGTTGCTGGCGGCCGGGTGTGCCTACAAGATGTTCTTCTCCGTGGCCGCGATGCTGGTGGCCGGTTTCTCCATCCTTGGCCTGGTGGTTTCCGGCAACCGCGACCTGCAGATGGCCATCATCCGGGTGGTGAACGACTTCATCCCGGGACTAATTGACACCGGAGACGGGGGCCTGGCCACACCCCAAGAGCTCTTCTCCCGCAGCGAGGCATTCGGGGTCAGCCTGATCATCTCTACCGTAGTCATGATCTGGACCTCGTTGGGCTGGATCGCCGGGCTGCGGACGGGGATGCGCGGCATCTTCGACCTGCCCCCGCTGGATACGAACGTCGTCCTGGTCAAGCTCAAGGACACCGGCACGCTGCTGATCGTGGGCGTGGCCTTGATCGTGACGTCGCTCGTAGCGGCCGTAGCCAATACCGCGTTGGACCTGATCGTGGAATTGCTCCGTATCGAAGGCGATGCCGTGGTTCCGCTGACCCGGATTGCCGGCATCGTGGTCATGCTGTTGCTGGATACGGCGGTTGCCGTGGTCCTTTTCCGCGTGGCGTCAGGGATCCGGATGCCACGCCCGGTGATGCTCCAGTCCGCCTTGCTAGCCGGCGTCGGCAGTACGGTCCTCAGGTACTTCTCCTCGACGCTCCTGGGCAACGCGGGCAGCAACCCGTTGCTGGCTTCTTACGCCGTCATCCTGGGTCTGTTCGTGTGGTTCTACCTGCTGAGCCAGGTCTACCTGATCGCCACCGCCTGGGGAGCGGTCGGCACGGCGGACGCGCTGGCCCGGCAGGCGGCCGGGGGAGGCCGGTCGCTGCGGCAGCGGGCGTGGAGCCTGCGCCGGCGGAGGCCCCTGCCGGAACCTTAAACACCGGTGGCGCCGACTCCCGGAAGGAATCGGCGCCACCAGGACCGCGCAGTCCCGAAGGGGACCGCCGCGATGGGCTAGACGGAGCGGTGCAGGATGGCCTGGCGCACCTCGGTGATCGCCTTGGTCACCTGGATGCCGCGGGGGCAAGCCTCGCTGCAGTTGAAGGTGGTGCGGCAACGCCACACGCCTTCCTTGTCGTTGAGGACCTCCAGGCGCATGTCGCCGGCATCGTCGCGGGAATCGAAGATGAAGCGGTGCGCGTTCACGATCGCCGCCGGCCCGAAGTACTGGCCGTCGGTCCAGAACACCGGGCAGGAGGAGGTGCAGGCGGCGCAGAGGATGCACTTGGTGGTGTCGTCGAACCGCTCGCGGTCCTCCTGCGACTGCAGCCGCTCGCGGGTCGGCGCGTGGCCGTTGTTGATCAGGAACGGCATGATCTCGCGGTAGGACTGGAAGAACGGCTCCATGTCCACGATCAGGTCCTTCTCCACCGGCAGGCCCTTGATCGGCTCCACCGTGATGGGCTTGGCCGTGTCCAGGTCCTTCAGCAGCGTCTTGCAGGCCAGGCGGTTGCGGCCGTTGATGCGCATCGCATCCGAGCCACAGACGCCGTGGGCGCAGGACCGGCGGAAGGAAACGGAACCGTCATGCTCCCACTTGACCTTGTGCAGGGCATCCAGCACGCGGTCGGTGCCGTACATGGTGAGCTTGAATTCGTCCCAGCGGGCTTCCTCGGAAACCTCCGGATCGTAGCGGCGGACCTTCAGCGTAATGTCAAAGCTGGGGATTTCGCCGCCGCCGCCGACCCCGGGAGCCAGCTCGACCTTGGACGGTCCTTCGGGAATTTCGGTCGCGGTGCTCATCAGTATTTCCTCACCATCGGTTCGTAGCGCGTGAATACCACGGGTTTGGTATCCATGCGGATGCCGGCCGTCTGATCGGTCACGGCGTCGACGTCCAGGTAGCACATCGAGTGCTTCATGAAGTTCTCGTCGTCGCGGTCCGGGTAGTCCTCGCGGAAGTGTCCGCCGCGGGACTCCGTGCGGTGCAGCGCCGCCACGGTCATCACCTGGGCCATGTCCAGCAGGAAGCCGAGTTCCACGGCCTCCAGCAGGTCCAGGTTGAAGCGCTTGCCCTTGTCCTGGACGCTGATGTTCTTGTAGCGCTCGCGCAGCGAAGCGATCACGTTCAGCGCCTCGGTCAGGGACTTCTCGTCGCGGAACACCTGCACGTTGGCATCCATGATGTCCTGCAGTTCCTTGCGGATCTGGGCGACCCGCTCGGTACCGGTACCGCCGCGCACCGTCTCGAGCAGCTCCATCGTGTACAGCTCCGGGTTCTCCGGCAGCTCGACAAAGTCCGCGGTCTTGGCGTACTCGGCGGCGTTGATGCCGGAGCGCTTGCCGAAGACGTTGATGTCCAGCAGGGAGTTGGTTCCCAGACGGTTCGAGCCGTGGACGGAAACGCAGGCCACCTCGCCGGCGGCGTACAGGCCCGGCACCACGGTGTCGTTGTCCTGCAGCACCTCGGCCTTGATGTTGGTGGGAATGCCACCCATGGCGTAGTGGGCGGTGGGGAACACGGGCACCGGCTCGGTGTAGGGCTCGACGCCGAGGTAGGTGCGTGCGAACTCCGTGATGTCCGGCAGCTTCGCGTCAATGTGCGCCGGCTCCAGGTGGGTCAGGTCCAGCAGCACGTAGTCCTTGTTCGGGCCGCAGCCGCGGCCTTCCCGGACCTCAAGGGCCATGGAACGGGCCACGATGTCACGCGGCGCCAGGTCCTTGATGGTGGGGGCGTAGCGCTCCATGAAGCGCTCACCGTCGGCGTTGCGAAGGATGCCGCCTTCGCCGCGGGCGGCCTCGGAGAGCAGGATGCCCAGGCCGGCCAGGCCGGTCGGGTGGAACTGGACGAACTCCATGTCCTCCAGCGGGAGGCCGCGGCGGAACGCGATGCCCATGCCGTCGCCGGTAAGGGTGTGCGCGTTGGAGGTGGTCTTGAAGACCTTGCCCACGCCGCCCGAAGCGAAGATGACGGACTTTGCCTGGAAGACGTGGAGCTCGCCGGAGGCCAGGTCGTAGCTGACGACGCCGGCGACGCGCTTCTGCTTGTAGGGGGTGCCGTCCGCGCGGGTGGCGTCTTCCTCGACCAACAGCAGGTCCAGCACGTAGTACTCGTTGTAGAACTCAACGTTGTGCTTGACGCAGTTTTGGTAAAGGGTCTGCAGGATCATGTGTCCGGTGCGGTCGGCGGCGTAGCAGGCGCGGCGCACGGGGGCCTTGCCGTGGTCGCGGGTGTGTCCACCGAAGCGACGCTGGTCGATCTTGCCCTCGGGCGTCCGGTTGAACGGCAGGCCCATCTTTTCCAGGTCCAGCACCGCGTCGATGGCTTCCTTGGCCATCACTTCGGCGGCATCCTGGTCAACCAGGTAGTCGCCGCCCTTGATTGTGTCAAAGGTGTGCCATTCCCAGTTGTCCTCTTCGACGTTCGCCAGTGCGGCGCACATGCCGCCCTGGGCCGCGCCGGTGTGGGAACGGGTGGGGTACAGCTTGGTCAGTACTGCGGTGTGCGCGCGCTGGCCTGATTCGATCGCGGCGCGCATACCGGCGCCACCGGCACCGACAATGACGACGTCGTACTTATGGACCTGCATACTGGATGCTCTTTCTGTTGAAACTGGGTTTTCTTCGCCGTGTGGGGTTCACGACGGGCAACGGCGCCGCGGTCTGTCGCGGGGACGGTTAGGGTGCCGGGCAGAACGACGGCAGCAGATCGGCGGTGGCGTTCGCCGGGCACGGATCGAAGGTGAAGATCACCAGGGTGCCGAGCACGATGATGACGGCAGAGGCCACGTAGAGGACCATCTTGAACCAGAAGCGGGTGATGTCCTTTTCCGCATAGTCCTCGATGATGGTCCGCACGCCGTTGGTGCCGTGCAGCATGGCCAGCCACAGCATGGCCAGGTCCCAGATCTGCCAGAACGGGTCGGCCCACTTGCCGGCCACAAAGCCGAAGTCGATGGCGTGGACGCCTTCGCCCACCATCAGGTTGACGAACAGGTGTCCAAAGACCAGCACCACCAGGATGAGGCCGGAGAGCCGCATGAACAGCCATGCGTACAGTTCGAAGTTGCCCTTGCGCCCCTTGTTGCGCATGTACTCGGGAGCGATGCGGGCGCTGCGGGGAGCCTGGATTTCAGAGTTGACCGACATGAGTTAGTGACCCCCGGTGAAAGCGAGCGTGAGGTGGCGGATGAGGAACGGAACCATGACGACGACCCAGAGGCCGACAACCCCCCACAGAAGCTTGGCCTGGTACTTGGGCCCCTTCTTCCAGAAGTCGATGAGGATGACGCGAAGCCCGTTAAAGGCGTGGTAGACGATGGCCGCTACCAGGCCGGCTTCCAGAATGGCCATGATCGGGTTCTTGTACGTGGCCATGACGGCGTCGTAGGCGCCCGGGGATACCCGGACCAGCGCGGTATCGAGCACGTGAACCAAGAGAAAGAAAAAGATTGCGACGCCCGTGATGCGGTGTCCTACCCAAGACCACATGCCTTCACGGCCGCGGTATAAGGTCCCTGCTGGTGTCTTCGACACTGAATTACCCTCCCTGCATCGCAGAGGCGCAGCGTGGCTTCCACGCAAGAGTTGACGCCGGTGCGAGAGCGCTCTATAGCTCAAGACTAATCTAGGCTTCGCTGAGGGCTTATTCAATTTAGGTACGGCAGGGTGTGACCTTTTTAACAGCAGGGGCTTAACCGCCCGTGCTGTACCGGCTTCCACGGGGCGGATGAGGCCGGTTTACGCCCCCGCAGGACCTGGATTTTGACGCGGCGCCAGTTGGCGCCGATACGGCACCGGCAAACCACCCCGATGGGAGAAATCGGCCTCCAGGATGAAGGCGGTACCCACGAGGCTGGATTACCGTGGAGAGCGTGAACACTCAAGCAGCAGGCCGGGGTGCGGCCGACGACGACGCCGTGCTGGACCGTTTTCATGCCGTTATACCGGCCGGCGGGACCGGGACGCGGTTGTGGCCGCTGTCCCGCGCGGCGGCCCCGAAGTTCCTGCACGACCTGACCGGTTCCGGGTCCACACTCATCCGCGCCACCTATTCCCGTCTTGAGCCGCTGTGCCAGGGGCGGACCCTGGTGGTGACCGGCAAGGTGCACCGACATGCGGTGTGCGCGCAGCTGCCCGAACTTCAGGATGCGAACCTGGTGCTGGAGCCGGAACCGAAGGACTCTGCGGCGGCGATCGGTCTCGCCGCGGCGATCCTGTACCGGCGGGACCCGCGGATCATCATGGGCTCCTTCGCCGCGGACCAGGTGATCACCCCGGCGGAGGAGTTCCAGCAGGCGGTCCGCGAGGCGGTGTACACCGCGGCCGAGGGCTACATCGTCACGATCGGGATCACCCCGACGCATCCGGCCACCGGCTTCGGGTACATCCGTTCCGCCGGGGCGCTGCAGGTCCCCGGCGCGCCCTCCGCGCAGGCGGTGGCCGAGTTCGTGGAGAAACCCGACGAGCAGGTGGCCCGCGGCTACCTGGCGACGGGGGAATATTCCTGGAACGCCGGCATGTTCGTGGCGCCGGTTGACCTGCTGCTGAAGCATCTGGAAACCAACGAACCCGAACTCTTTGCCGGCCTGACCGAGATCGCCGAGGCCTGGGACACCCCGGCCCGCGGCGCGGTGATGCGCAGGATCTGGCCGGACCTGCCCAAGACGGCCATCGACTACGCGGTGGCCGAACCCGCGGCGGCCGCCGGGGACGTGGCGATGATTCCCGGTTCCTTCTCCTGGGACGATGTGGGCGACTTCGCCGCGATCGGGCGGCTGAATACCGCCAGCGAAACCTCCGGGCTCACGGTCCTCGGCGAAGGGGCGAGGGTCTTCGCGGAGTCGGCCACCGGCGTCGTGGTCTCCGACACCAAACGCGTGATCGCGCTGATCGGCATCGACGACGTCGTCGTGGTCGACACCCCGGACGCGCTGCTGGTGACCACTAAGGAACACGCGCAGAAGGTGAAGTCCGCCGTCGAACACCTCAGGGCCAGCGGCGACACCGACGTCCTCTAAAGCCGCAAGGCACCCGGGACCGGCGGCGAAAGCCTGATCGTGTGCAAGGCCGGCGACCGTCCTCGGAACGTCGCTCAAATCGATAGAGTGCAGGTGTGCAGAAGATTTCAGAAACTCCGCTGGCCAATCTCAATATCGGCGTCTGGGCATCGCCACTGCTGGATGAACTCCGGCGGTTCCGGCGGGACCTGCACCAGCATCCCGAGCTGTCGCACAAGGAATTCCTCACCACCCGGAAGCTGGCCGAGCGGCTGACGGCCGCAGGACTCGAGCCGCAACTGCTGGACGGCACCGGGCTGTTCGTCGACATCGGGGAGGGCCCGCTGGCCATCGGGCTGCGCGCGGACATCGACGCCCTGCCGATCATGGAAGAAACCGGCCTCGACTACGCCTCGGTTAACACCGGCATCAGCCATGCCTGCGGACACGACATCCACACCACGGTGATGCTCGGCGTCGCGCTGGTCCTGCGCAAACTGGATCTGGAAGGCGAACTGCCCGCCCGCGTGCGGGTCATCTTCCAGCCTGCCGAGGAGACCATGCCCGGCGGCGCGTTGGCCGTCATCGAGCAGGGCGTGCTGGAAGGGCTGCCGCGGATCCTGGCACTGCACTGCGACCCGCGCATCGACGTCGGCCTGGTCGGCACGCGGATCGGAGCCATCACCTCCGCCTCGGACACCATCCGGATTGAACTGCGCGGGCGCGGCGGCCACACGTCCCGCCCGCACCTGACGGAGGACCTGGTGTTCGCGCTGGCCGAGATCGCCGTCAGCGTCCCGGCCGTCATCAACCGGCGGATCGATGTCCGCAGCGCCGTCTCGCTCGTGTGGGGGCAAATCCAGGCGGGCGCCGCCCCCAACGCGATCCCGGCCGTCGGCTACATGGCCGGCACCATGCGCTGCCTGGACGGGGAAGCCTGGCAGGCCGCCGGTGAGCTGGTGGACGAGGTGGTCAACCAGGTGGCCGCACCGTTCGGCGTGGACGTCAAGCTCGAACACATCCGCGGCGTGCCTCCCGTGATCAACACCGAGCGGGAAACCACGCTGCTCGAGGCGGCGGCCCGGAGCGAGCTGGGGGAGGACGCGGTGACCCTCACGCCGCAGTCGATGGGCGGGGAGGACTTCGCCTGGATGACCCAGGAAGTGCCCGGCGCCATGATGCGGCTGGGCACCCGGAGCCCGGGCGGCGAAACCTTCGACCTGCACCGCGGCGACTACGTTCCCGACGAGCACGCCATCGGCGTGGGCGTGCGCGTCATGGCCAAGGCCGCCGTGCTGGCCGCCCGGCGTCACCGGGACACGGCAGCCGGTGCTACCCAAAAGTAACAACTTTTGAACAATCTGCGCGCGCCGGTAGCGATTGCTTCGCCGGTGGGGCGCGCGGGAACTACTGTAGGGTCATCAACTGTGCACCTGCAGGACAGGTGCTGTGCCACGCGGAGTACAAGTCAAACGCCGCACTTCTTGTGAAGCGACCATTGAACTGTGGCGGGGCAGACATTCTTTTATGGAGGAACATTGAAGACTTCACTGCGCAAGATTAAGCGCGGCACCGGCCTCTCCGCCGCGGTGCTGGGCGCGTCCGCACTGGTTCTGACCGCGTGCGGCGCACCGCCGGCCCAAGAGGGCGGCGCCAGCGGCAGCCCGGCAGCGGAAGGCACCGACTACCTCGGCTGCATCGTCTCCGACTCCGGTGGATTCGACGACCGCTCGTTCAACCAGTCGAGCTACGAAGGCCTGAAGATGGCCGAGGAAGAGCTGGGCATCAAGATCCGCGAGGCCGAGTCCCAGGCCGAGACCGATTTCGGTCCCAACGTGGATGCCATGGTGCAGGCCAACTGCAACATGGTCCTGACGGTCGGCTTCCTGCTGGGCGACGTGACCAAGGAGGCGGCGGCGGCCAACCCTGAGACCAACTTCGCGATCGTCGACTACAACGACCCGGAGTTCAGCGACAACGTCAAGCCGATCATCTATGACACGGCGCAGGCGGCGTTCCTGGCCGGCTACGTGGCGGCCGCAACCAGCGAGACCGGCAAGGTGGCCACCTACGGCGGCATGAACATCCCCACCGTCACCATCTTCATGGACGGCTTCGCCGACGGCGTCGACTACTACAACGAGCAGAAGGACGCCAACGTCGAACTGCTCGGCTGGAACAAGGAAGCCCAGAACGGCACCTTCGTCGGCAACTTCGAGGATCAGGGCAAGGGCAAGACCAACACCCTGAACTTCATCAACGAGGGCGCCGACATCATCATGCCGGTGGCAGGCCCGGTGGGCCTGGGCACGCTGGACGCCGTGCTCGAAGCCAATGCCGACGGCAAGGATGCCAAGGTCGTATGGGTCGACTCCGACGGCTACGAGACCGCCGGCAAGGCCGAGGAATTCATCCTCACCTCGGTGATGAAGCTGATGGGCAACGCGGTCGAGGAAGTCGTCAAGACCGACGCCGAGGGCAACTTCGACAGCTCGCCGTATGTCGGAACCCTGGAGAACGGCGGCGTGGCACTGGCCCCGTTCCATGACCTCGACGCAGCGGTTTCCGACGAGACCAAGGCGGAACTGGAAACCATCAAGGAGTCGATCATCTCGGGCGAGATCAAGGTCGAATCCAAGGCCAGCCCGCAGCAGTAAGCACGCAGCGGACCGCCGCCCTCCGTACCGGACACCGGTGCCGAGGGCGGCGGTTCGCGCTGTAATCGGCCGAACCGGTTTAGGCTAGGCACAGCGTCCGGGCAGCAGCACCGTCCGGCACCGCGCCGCTGGATGACGACCGTCGTACCTACGGACAAAGAACAGGTGGGTTGGGGTTGAAACTCGAGCTCAAGGGAATCACCAAGCGATTCGGCTCCCTGGTTGCCAACGACCACATTGACCTGGTGGTGCAGCCGGGACAGGTGCACAGCCTGCTGGGCGAAAACGGCGCCGGGAAATCGACGCTGATGAACGTCCTCTACGGGCTTTACGAGCCCAGCGAAGGCCAGATCCTGGTCGACGACAAGCCCGTGACCTTCGACGGCCCCGGGGACGCCATGGCGGCCGGCATCGGCATGGTGCACCAGCACTTCATGCTGGTCCCGGTGTTCACCGTGGCCGAGAACGTGGCGCTCGGCAATGAGGCGACCAAGGCCGGCGGCCAACTCAATCTGGAGGAGACCCGGGCCCGGATCAGGGAGATCTCCGACCAATACGGTTTCGAGGTGGACCCCGACGCGGTGGTCGAGGACCTGCCGGTCGGGGTGCAGCAGCGGGTCGAGATCATCAAGGCCCTGGTCCGGGACGCCGAAGTGCTGATCCTGGACGAGCCGACCGCCGTCCTGACGCCCAAGGAAACGGATGAGCTGCTGGGCATCATGGGCCAACTCAAGGCCGACGGCAAGGCCATCGTCTTCATCTCCCACAAGCTGCGTGAAGTCAAGGCGGTTTCGGACATCATCACGGTCATTCGCCGTGGCAAGGTCATCGGCGACGCGCCGCCCTCGGCCTCCACGACCGAGTTGGCGGAAATGATGGTGGGCCGCGCCGTCAGCCTGACCCTCAACAAGGAACCGGCCCGGCCGGGCGAAGAAACGTTCACCGTCAACAACCTCACCGTGCGTTCGGCCACGGGCCAGCGCGTGGTGGACGGCATCAGTTTCGGCATAGCGCGCGGCGAAATCCTCGCGGTGGCCGGCGTCCAAGGCAACGGGCAGACCGAACTGACCGAGGCGATCCTGGGGCTGCAGGACCACGTGTCCGGCTCCATCAGGCTCGAAGGCCGCGAACTGGTGGGGCGCAAGGTCAAGGACATCATCGAGGCCGGCGTCGGTTTCGTGCCGGAGGACCGCAGCGTCGAGGGCCTGGTCGGTACCTTCTCGGTGGCCGAAAACCTCATCCTCAACCGCTACGACCAGCCGCCGTTTGCCCGCGGCCTGGCCATGAAGCCGGCCCTGGTCGCCCGGAACGCCGAGCAATACATTTCGGAGTTCGACGTCCGCACCCAGTCTGCGGCGGCGGCGGCCGGTACCCTCTCCGGCGGAAACCAGCAAAAGGTGGTCATGGCCCGGGAACTGTCCAGGCCGTTGAAGCTCTTTATCGCTTCCCAACCCACCCGCGGCGTGGACGTAGGCTCCATCGAATTCCTGCACAAGCGGATCGTCGCCGAGCGCGACGTCGGCACGCCGGTGATGATCGTTTCCACCGAACTGGACGAGGTGCTGGAACTTGCCGACCGGATCGCCGTGCTCTACCAGGGCCGGCTGATGGGCATCGTCCCCGCCGGCACCTCGCGCGGCGAGCTGGGCCTGATGATGGCCGGCATGAGCGCCGAGGAAGCACAGGCACACCGGACGGACGCCGAAGTACAGCAGACAGACGCCGAAGGAGGCGAGGAATGAGCGCGGACGAGTCCGGCAAGCACGGGAAGCGGTCGAAACACGCGGGAACGCCCGCGGCGGAGGGCGACGAGCAGCGGCTCGAGGCGGCTGCCGCCCTCGGCGACGGCACCCAGGCGCCGCCGGCCGTGTTACCCACGGGGGAGAGCCTGCACCCCGAGTTGCGCGCGCATCAGACCATCATGCAGCGGATCGTCTCCGGCAACGCGCTGGTGGCTGTCCTCGCCATTCTGCTGTCCCTGATCGCCGGCGGCATCCTGATCGCGTTGACGAACGAGGAAGTCGCCCGGACCTCCAGCTACTTCTTCGCCCGCCCGCAGGACATGCTGGCTGCCGGCTGGACGGCCGCCGCCAACGCCTACGCCGCCCTGTTCCAGGGCTCGATCTTCAACTTCGAGGGCGCCTCGTTCGCCCGGATGATCTACCCGTTGACCCAGACGCTGACCGTGGCCACGCCGCTCATCTGCGCAGGCCTGGGCGTGGCGCTGGCGTTCCGTGCGGGACTGTTCAACATCGGCGCGCAGGGCCAGATCATCATCGGCGCCACCCTGGCCGCCTGGGTCGGTTTCAGCTGGCACCTTCCGGTGGGCCTGCACCTGCTCCTGGTCATCATCGCCGGCATCATCGGCGGCGCGTTGTGGGGCGGCCTCGTCGGCCTGCTGAAGGCCAAGACCGGTGCCCACGAAGTGATCCTGTCGATCATGCTCAACTACGTGGCCATCAACCTGGTGCTGTACCTGCTGACCATGCCCGCGTTCCAGCGACCGGGCTCCACCAACCCGATTAGCCCGCAGCTGGATGCCACGGCCATGTATCCGCCGCTCTTTGGCGACACCTTCCGGCTGCACTGGGGCTTCGTGGTAGCCATTCTGGCCACCGTTTTCTGCTGGTGGCTGCTCAACCGCTCCACCATCGGCTTCGAGCTGCGCGCGGTCGGCTCCAATCCGCACGCCGCGCGCACCGCCGGCATCAGCGTCACCAAGGGCTACGTCGTGGTGATGGTGCTGGCGGGCGCCCTCGCCGGCCTGGCCGGCGTCGCGCAGGTGGCCGGCACCGAACGCGTTCTGACCGCGGGCGTCGCTGCCAGTTTCGGGTTCGACGCCATCACCGTTGCACTGCTGGGACGTTCGACGCCGTGGGGCACCTTTGCGGCCGGCCTGCTGTTCGGCGCCTTCCGCGCCGGCGGGGTGACCATGCAGACCAACACCGGCACCGGCATCGACATCGTGCTGGTGGTCCAGTCCATGATCGTGCTGTTCATCGCGGCGCCGCCGCTCGTGCGCGCGATCTTCCGGCTCCCCGAGCCGGGCAAGCTGACGGCAAAACCCCGTAAGACCGCAAGCACCGGAGGTGCAGCATGAGCACGGTTACCGCCACCGCCCCGCAGCAAAGCCCAGCCGCCGCGGACACCGTGCGGAACTGGAAGACGCCGGTCATCCTGGCCGTCCTGGCCTTCGCGGCCGTCCTGGTTTTCGCGGTCGGGGCACCGGACAACTCGGTGACCTTCCGGCTGTCGGACCCCAACGACCCGGTGGTGCTGCCGTCGGTGGTGCTCTCGGCCGTCGTCACCGGCTGGGTCACGGCCGTCCTGATGCTCGCCGCCGCCGTCTGGTCGTTCATGCTGGTCCGGTCCGGACGAAAGGTCCCCGGCTGGCTGGTGGCCGTCTTTGCCGTGCTGTTCGTGGTCGGATTCCTCACTTGGGTGGTCGGCAGCGCCCGGACCCCCAACGTGGCCCTCTACGGACTGCTGGCCGGTTCGGTCACGCTGGCCGTGCCGCTGATTTTCGGCTCCCTCTCCGGCGTGCTGTGCGAGCGCTCCGGCGTCGTCAACATCGCCATCGAAGGACAGCTGCTGTTCGGTGCCTTCTCCGCCGCGGTCGCCGGATCGCTCTCCGGCAACGCGTTCATCGGCCTGGCCGCAGCGGCCGTCGGCGGCGTGCTCGTCTCGGCGGTACTGGCGGTGTTCAGCATCAAGTACATCGTCAACCAGGTGATCGTCGGGGTGGTGCTCAACGTGCTGGTTTCCGGCCTGACCGGTTTCCTGTTCTCCACCGTCCTCTCGGCCGACTCGGCCACCTGGAACTCTCCGCCGCGGCTGCCGATCATCAGCATTCCGGTGCTGTCCGACATCCCGATCATCGGCCCCATCCTGTTCGAACAGTCGGTGGTCGGCTACCTGATGTACGTCGCGGTGGCCGTGATTTACTTCGGCCTGTTCCACACCAAGTGGGGCCTGCGCACCCGTGCCGTCGGGGAGCACCCGAAGGCTGCGGACACCCTGGGCGTAAAGGTCAACCGGATGCGGTTCATGAACGTGCTGCTGGCCGGCGTCGTCGCCGGTTTCGGCGGCGCCTTCTTCACCCTGGTCCTTGTTTCCAGCTTCGGCCGCGACATGACCGCCGGGCAGGGCTACATCGCCCTGGCGGCGCTGATCTTCGGCCGCTGGAACCCGCTGTACGCGTTCTTCGCGGCGCTGCTGTTTGGCTTCGCGACCAACCTCCAGTACGTGCTCAGCGCCCTGGGCTCCACGGTGCCGAACCAGTTCCTGGCCATGCTGCCTTACGTGGTGACCATCTTCGCCGTCGCCGGCCTGGTGGGCCGCGCCCGACCCCCGGCCGCCAGCGGCGTGCCATACATCAAGGGATGACCGTGGAAGCACCAACGACGGCCCAGGTGGACTGGCACGCCCTCCAGCAGGCCGCGGAAGCCGCCATGCGGCTGGCCTACGTGCCGTACTCGGGCTTCCCGGTCGGCGCCGCCGCGCTGACCGACGACGGCCGGATCGTCTCCGGCTGCAACGTGGAAAACGCCTCCTACGGCTTGACCCTGTGCGCGGAATGTTCGCTGGTGAGCCAGCTGAACATGACGGGCGGCGGGAAACTGGCCGCCTTCAGCTGCGTGGACGGGGAGGGCAACGCCCTGATGCCGTGCGGCCGGTGCCGTCAGCTGCTGTACGAGTTCCGCGCGCCCGGCATGCTGCTGATGACGCCGGCCGGCATCAGGACCATGGACCAGGTGCTGCCCGACGCCTTCGGACCGCAGCACCTGGCCTGACGGGCGGAACGCATCACCTAAGGAGCAGGACATGACCGAAACATTCGACGCCGTGGACATCATCCGGACCAAGCGGGACAAGGGAACGCTCAGCCCGGAGCAGATCGCCTGGACCATCGACGCCTACACCCGCGGGACCATCGCCGACGAGCAGATGTCCGCGCTGAACATGGCCATCCTGCTCAACGGCATGGACCGGGAAGAGATCGCGCACTGGACGACGGCGATGATCGCCTCCGGCGAGCGGATGGACTTCTCCTCGCTCGGCAAGCCGACCGCCGACAAACATTCCACCGGCGGCGTGGGGGACAAGATCACCCTCCCGCTGGCCCCGCTGGTGGCAGTCTTCGGCGTGGCGGTGCCCCAGTTGTCCGGCCGCGGCCTCGGCCACACCGGCGGCACCCTGGACAAGCTCGAGTCGATTCCGGGCTGGCGGGCCCTGCTCAGCAATGACGAGATGATGAGCCAACTGGCCGAGATCGGCGCCGTGATCTGCGCGGCGGGGGCCGGTCTGGCTCCCGCGGACAAGAAGCTCTACGCGCTGCGCGACGTGACCGGCACGGTCGAGGCGATCCCCCTGATCGCCTCCTCGATCATGAGCAAGAAGATTGCCGAAGGCACCGGCTCACTGGTGCTGGACGTGAAGGTCGGCAGCGGGGCCTTCATGAAGGACGAGCGCAACGCCCGGGAACTGGCCGAAACCATGGTCGCCCTGGGCCAGGACGCGGGCGTGAACACCGTGGCACTGCTGACCGATATGAGCACGCCGCTCGGGCTGACCGCCGGCAACGCCATCGAGGTCGAGGAATCCGTGGAGGTGCTGGCGGGCGGCGGCCCCGAGGACGTCGTGGAGCTGACCGTGAGGCTGGCCGAGGAGATGCTGCACGCCGCCGGCGTGACGGATGCCGACCCTGCTGCCGCGCTGCGGGACGGCCGCGCCATGGACGTCTGGAAATCCATGATCCGCGCCCAGGGCGGGGATCCCGACGCCAGGCTGCCGGTGGCCAGGGAGTCGGAAGTCGTCTACGCCGAGGCCGACGGCGTGCTGATGCAACTGGACGCCCTGGCCGTCGGCGTCGCCGCCTGGCGGCTCGGTGCCGGACGCGCCCGCAAGGAAGACGCCGTGCAGGCCGGGGCCGGCGTGCGGATGCACGCCAAGCCCGGGGCGGTGGTCCGCGCCGGCGAACCGCTGATGACGCTGCTGACCGATACCCCCGAAAGGTTCGACCGCGCCAAGGAGGCGCTGCGCGGCGCCGTCGTTATTGCCCCGGAGGGGAGCCGGCCGGCCCGGCGGCTGATCATCGACCGGGTAGCCTGACGCCGCCCAGGACCCCAGCTGAAAACAACTGGGGCAGCACGGATATATATCCACCGGGGCAAGCTCTTCCCGGCGTTCCCCCGGCCCCGCTACGATGAAATCGTGCGGCCGGAGCGGGGGATGCCCCGGCGCACCGCGGGGTCTGCGGCGTTGAGCGATGGGGGCCCGGTCAGGGATCTACCCGATAGCGGCACAAGATGCGGCATGGCATCGTTGGACTAGGTATCCAGCGGACAGGAACACTTCGTGCAGACTTTCATGGACGCGCTCAGCGTCTTCATCATCGACGCGGCAGCGCAATGGTGGATTTACCCACTGCTTCTGGCTCTCTGCCTGATCGACGGGATCTTCCCGCCGGTACCCAGCGAATCGGTGGTCGTGGCACTGGCTGCGATCGCGGTATCCGCCGGAGCCCCGAATATCTGGCTGGTGGCCGCCGTTGCTGCCGTCGGCGCGATAGCGGGGGACAACATCGCCTACCTGATCGGGCGCCGGATCGGCGCAGACCGTTTCCGCTGGATGCAGCGTCCCCGGGTTGCTGCGGCCTTCGCCTGGGCCCGCAGGGAACTGGACCGGCGCGGCGCGCTGCTGATCCTGAGCGCACGCTACATCCCGGTGGGCCGGGTGGCCGTCAACATGACCGCCGGCGCCACCGGATACAACCACCGCAAGTTCGTCCTCTTTTCCGTGGCCGCCGGCATCTCCTGGTCCTTGTACTCGGTAGCCATCGGGGCGCTGGCCGGGCGATGGTTCCACGACAACAGCCTCCTGGCCGCGGGCCTGGCGATCATCCTGGCGCTGCTGCTGGGCCTGGCACTGGACCACGGCATGAAATTGGCCAACCGGCGCCGTGCCGCGCGGCTGCGCGCGGCTGCCCCGGCCGGATACCGCGGAGCGGAGCCGGCCGCCGAAGCGGGGACGGCAGCGGATGCCGGGTCGACGGCGGAATCCGGGCCGGCGGCAGAAGCCGGCCTCTCGGTGGCGGCAGGCGATGCCGGCGCGGCCGCCGAGCGCCGGGACGCAGCAGTGGCGGCACGGCGCGATCCCGCCGACCAGCTGCCGGCAACGGGTTCGCGGACCGTCCGCTTCGAACCGTACGTTCCCCTGGCCGTGCCCTCCCGCAACCGTTCCGCCGCCGGACTCGACGACTGAACCCGGCGAGGGGATCCGCGCCGGTTCAGGCGTGCCCGGTGCTCGCGTAAGGTGGTGCCTGTGACTGAGCCTGAATACTCCGAAGACACCGCAGCCGACCTCGACGTCGACATCCGCAGCCTGCCGAAGGTTTCGCTGCACGACCACCTGGACGGCGGACTGCGCCCGGCCACCATCATTGAACTTGCCGCCGCCGAGGGCCACGAGTTGCCCTCCACCGACCCGGTGGCGCTCGGGGAGTGGTTCCGCGCGTCGGCGGATTCCGGCTCGCTGGTCCGCTACTTGGAAACCTTTGACCACACCATCGCCGTGATGCAGACCAAGGAAGGCCTGTTCCGCGTGGCCCGCGAATTCGTGGAGGACCTGGCCGACGACGGCGTGGTCTACGGCGAGGTCCGCTGGGCGCCCGAACAGCACCTAACCAAGGGCCTGACCCTGGACGAGGCGGTAGAGGCCGTCCAGGCAGGCCTGGAAGCCGGCGTGGACGCCGTGGAAGCCAGCGGCCGCCCCATCCAGGTGGGCCAGCTGGTCACCGCCATGCGGCATGCCGACCGCTCGCAGGAGATCGCAGAACTCGCCGTGCGCCACCGTGACCGGGGCGTGGTCGGATTCGACATCGCCGGAGCCGAGGACGGCTTCCCGCCCTCGCGCTTCAAGGACGCCTTCACCTACCTGGCCGAACAACAGTTCCCGGTGACAATCCACGCCGGCGAGGCGGCCGGAGTGGACAGCATCGTGGACGCGCTGGTCAGCGGCCGCGCGCTGCGGCTGGGCCACGGCGTCCGGATCGCCGAGGACATCCAGGTGGACTTCGGGCCCGACGACGAGGACGGCGAAGAGGTTGGCATGGTCACGCTGGGCCGGGTCGCCTCGTGGGTCCGCGACCGCGGCATCCCGCTCGAGTGCAGCCCGTCATCGAACCTGCAGACGGGCGCGATCGCCGTCTTCGGCGAGGGTATCCAGTCCCATCCGTTCGACCTGCTCTACCAGACCGGGTTCAAGGTCACGATCAACACCGACAACCGGCTGATGAGCGGAGTCACGCTCTCCGACGAATACGAGTTGCTGGTGGAAACCTTCGACTACGACCTGGACGACCTGCTGGAGATCACCCTCAACGCGGCCGAGGCCGCTTTCCTGCCGCTGGAAGAGCGTGAGGCGCTCATCGAGTTCATCGGCGAGGGCTTCAACAGCCAGCTGGGCTGACGCCGCGATGCCGCACGCCGGACACTCGTATGAGCGGGGGCCGCTCCCGGACGCCCCCGCCGAGTCCGGCCGGGGGGAGCTCCCGGACGCCCCCGCTGAGCCCGGCCGGGGGGAGGCGCTCGCCAGGCTGCTGGACGTCGTGGCACAACTGCGCGAACACTGCCTGTGGACCGCGGCGCTGACCCACGAGTCGCTGGTCGAGTACCTCGTGGAGGAAGCCCACGAACTGGCCGAAGCCATCGAAACCGGCCACACCGGCCGGGCCGACGTTGCCGAACTCAAGGGCGAACTGGCCGATGTGCTCTACCAGGTAGTGCTGCATGCCCGCCTGCAGGAAGAGCGGGGACACTTTGATTTCGACGCCGTGGCCGCCGAACTGACAGCCAAACTCATCCGACGGAACCGGCATGTCTTCCGGCCGGACGGGTCCCTGCAGGACAAGTTTCCGGAGACCATCGCCGAGATCGTGGCCGGCTACGACGCGGTCAAGGCGGCGGAAAACCCGGAGCGGACCACGCCGTTCGACGGGCTTCCGCACTCGCTGCCGGCGCTGGCGTTGGCAGCGAAATCGCTGGACCGCGCGGCCCGGGCGGGCAGCGCGGCGGGGGGCACCGGCGCGGCCGGTGCTGCCCGGGCAGAACGCGACGTCGGCGAGGAGCTGTTCGCCGTCGTCCGCCGGGCAGTCGAGGCGGGCGTGGATCCCGAGCAGGCCCTGCGGGGGGCCGTCCGCAGATTCCAGCAGCGCGTAACGGAAGAAAACCGCGGCGGGTGATCTCGATTAGTCTTAAGCCGGACCTTGCAGCCGGCCCCGGCCTCGCCTGCAGACATTCCATCTTTCGTTCCAACGAACAGGAGCTACTCCATGGCGCTGATCGATGCCATCCACGCGCGCGAAATCCTTGATTCCCGCGGCAACCCCACCGTAGAAGTTGAGGTGCTGCTCTCCGACGGCTCGATGGGCCGGGCCGCGGTTCCGTCCGGCGCCTCCACCGGGGCGTTCGAGGCGGTGGAACGCCGCGACGGCGAGAAGGACCGCTACCTGGGCAAGGGCGTCGGCCAAGCCGTGGCCGCCGTGGTGGACACCATCCAGCCGGCGCTGGCGGGCCTCGACGCCACCGACCAGCGGCTGATCGACCAGACCATGCTGGATCTGGACGGCACCTCCAACAAATCCGATCTGGGCGCCAACGCCATCCTCGGTGTGTCGCTGGCCGTGGCCTCGGCCGCCGCCGAATCCGCCAACCTCCCGCTGTACAAGTACTTGGGCGGCCCCAACGCGCACGTGCTGCCGGTCCCGCTGATGAATATCCTCAACGGCGGATCGCACGCCGACTCCGACGTGGACATCCAGGAATTCATGGTGGTGCCGCTGGGCGCCGCCACGTTCTCCGAGGGGCTGCGCTGGGGCGTGGAGGTCTACCACAGCCTCAAGACCGTGCTGAAGGAGAAGGGCCTGTCCACGGGGCTGGGCGACGAGGGCGGCTTCGCCCCGAACCTGCCCAGCAACCGGGCCGCGCTGGACCTGATCACCGAGGCGATCACCCGTGCCGGCTACGCCCCGGGCAAGGACATCGCCCTGGCCCTGGACGTGGCGTCCTCCGAGTTTTACCAGGACGGCGCCTACCAGTTCGAGGGCAAGTCCCTGACGGCGGCGGAAATGAGCGCCTACTACGCCCAGCTGGTGGCCGACTTCCCGCTGGTCTCCATCGAGGATCCGCTGGACGAATCCGACTGGGAGGGCTGGGCCGCGCTGACGGCCGAGTTGGGCGACAAGGTGCAGTTGGTCGGCGACGACCTGTTCGTCACCAACCCCGAGCGACTGCAGCAGGGCATCGATGCCAAGACCGCCAACTCCCTGTTGGTCAAGGTCAACCAGATCGGTTCGCTGACCGAAACCCTGGAGGCCGTGGCCCTGGCCCAGCGCAACGGCTACACCACGATCACCTCGCACCGCTCCGGCGAGACCGAGGACACCACGATCGCGGACATCGCCGTGGCCACCAACGCCGGCCAGATCAAGACCGGCGCCCCGGCCCGTTCGGAGCGCGTGGCCAAGTACAACCAGCTGCTGCGCATCGAAGAGGAGCTCGACGACGCAGCCCGCTACGCCGGTCGCGGCGCCTTCCCGCGTTTCACGGCGTAGTTCGGCCCGACCCTCGGTAATGTCTTAAGCGGGGCCCGGCGGCAAAGCCGGAGCCCCGCACGACGACCACGGTGAGGAGCCGCGAATGTCCACCCGACGCCCCAACATGCCCCGGGCCGGCCGCCCGGCCGGCAGCGGGCCTGCCTCGGGCGGCGTGGACGGCAAGGACACCGACGCGCGGGAACCGGAGACCGGACAGGTGATCCGGGCCGACTTCGGCCGGCCCCCGACCAGCTCCGCTCCGCAGCCGGATGCCCGCACCCCCCGCGCGCCGGACGCCGGCCAGCAGCGAAAGCCGAAGCCGCCGGCGAAACCCAAGCCCTCGCCGTCGGAAGCCCGCGCGGCCGAACGCCGGCAGCTGTCCGAGGCCATCCGGCAGCCGGCCGCACCGGCTGCCGGCCAAAAGCCCCGGCCACCGGCCAGGGAAACCCCGGCCGACGCCGTGCCGGTCCCGGCGAAAGCGTTCTCCGGGCGCCTGCTGGCGCTGGCCCTGGTGCTGGTATCAATCACCGTGCTGCTGGCCCCGTCGGTGCGGATCTTCATTGAACAGCGGGCGGAACTCTCCGCGCTGCAGGCGGACATCGCCGCCAAGAAAGACTCCAATGAACAGTTGACCAAGGAACTGGCCCGCTGGGACGATCCCGCCTACATCAAGCAGCAGGCCCGGGATCGCATATTCTATGTAATGCCGGGGGAGAAGCGGTACATGGTCACCGGCGCGGAGGGACTGCGCGAGTCCAACAAACATGCCTCCGCCACCGCACCCGAGGACCTGCCGTGGGTCGACGCCCTGTGGAACTCGGTGACCCGCGCGGCCACAGACTCGCCCGCAGCAGACTGACCTCCCGGCAGAGCCTGCCGAATCACACGGCCCTGCCCCACGGGCCGCAGCGCCAGGAAAGGACTGAGCCATGAACGACGCTCAGCGCACCCCCACCCCCGACGATCTCGACACCCTGAGCCGCCAGCTCGGCAGGCCCGTGCGCGACGTCGTGGAGATCGGCGCACGATGCGTCTGCGGAAACCCGCTGGTCGCCACGACGGCGCCGCGGCTAGGGAACGGAATCCCTTTCCCGACCACGTACTACCTGACCCACCCGGTCATCACGTCGGCGGTATCCCGGCTGGAGGCCGCAGGGGTCATGACGGAGATGACCGAACGGCTGGAGCAGGATCCGGAATTGGCCGCGGCCTACCACCGCGCGCACGAGGAGTACCTGGCGGCCCGCGACGAGGTCGGCAGCCGGGCCGGCATCGGCGACGTGCCCGAAATCGCGGGTGTCTCCGCCGGCGGCATGCCCACGCGGGTCAAATGCCTGCACGTCCTGGTGGGTCATTCGCTGGCCGCAGGTCCCGGCGTAAATCCGCTGGGCGACGAAGCGATCGAACGTATCGCGGAATGGTGGACCGCGGACCGCTGCTACTGCCCCGGAGCCTGGGATGTGGACGGCATCGCTCCGGCCCGGGATCTAAGCCGGCACACCCGGACGCAGGGACTGACGGCCGAAGAGCTGGCCGCGAAGAAGGCCCGGCGAGCCGGCGGCAGGGAGGCGGCGGACGACGACGGCGGCACCGTCGATGGCCCCACGTCCGGCCAGGCAGACGGAGGCGAGTCCTAGTGGCACGCGTCGGAGCGATCGATTGCGGAACCAACTCGATCCGCCTGCTGATCGCCGATGTCCAGGACGGCGGGCTCACCGACGTGGTCCGCGAGATGAGAGTCGTGCGGCTGGGGCAGGGCGTCGACGCCACCGGGGCGCTCGCGCCGGAAGCGTTGGAGCGGACCTTCGCGGCGGCGGAGGACTATGCCGGCCAGCTGCGCAGCCACGGTGCCGAAACCCTGCGCTTTGTCGCCACCTCCGCCACCCGCGACGCCGCCAACCGCCAGGTCTTCGTCGACGGCATCCGCCAGCGCCTCGGCGTGGAACCAGAAGTGATCAGTGGCCGGGAAGAGGCTGAGCTGTCCTTCACGGGCGCCGCCAACGTCCTGGCACCGCAACCGGGGGAGAAGGTGCTGGTGGTGGACCTGGGCGGCGGCAGCACCGAGTTCGTGCTGGGAACCGCCGACGGGGTGCTGGCCGCGCTCAGCACCGACATGGGGTGCGTCCGCTTTACCGAGCGGCACCTGCTCTCGGATCCGCCAACCGCCGCCGAGATCGCCCACGCCGTGGCGGGCGCCGAAGAACACCTGGCGCACGTGCTCGACGAGGTGCCGCTGGCCGACGTCGACCGCTTGGTCGGAGTGGCGGGGTCCGTCACCACGGTCACCGCCCACGCCTTGCAGCTGGCCGAGTATCGTCCGGAAAGCATCCACGGGGCGCATCTGGACGGTGCCCGGCTGGATGCTGCGTGCACCTCCCTCCTGAAGATGACGCGGCAACAGCGGGCCGCGTTGCCCTACATGCATCCTGGACGGGTCGATGTCATCGGCGCCGGCGCGCTCATCTGGCGGACCGTTTCCCGACGGCTGGCCGCACTGACCGGCGGCCGCGTGGACGGTGCGACAGCCAGCGAACACGATATTCTTGACGGAATCGCCCTGAGTGCGGCCACCCGGCTGCCGCACTGAGCTTCCCGGGTTCCGGGGACCAAACCGCTTTGCCAACGAAGGGACATCCATGCGCCAGCGCGACAGTGAATGGCCGGCCAGACGCGCGGCCGCGTCGAAGGCCTTCTCGCTGGGAACGGCGATCGCGGTGCTCGCCTCGTTGGTGCTTGCCGGCCCGGCCCAGGCGGACGACACCCGCGACAAGGAATACTGGCTGGACGCCTATGGGATTCGCGCCGCCTGGGACGAATCGCAGGGCGAAGGCGTCAAGGTAGCAGTGATCGACAGCGGCGTTGACGCGACGCACCCGGACCTCAAGGGTGCCGTGGTGGGCGGTACCGACGTATCCGGTTCCGGTGATCCCGATGGCCAGCGGGGCATCGGGCAAACGCCGGAGCACGGCACCTTGGTTGCCACCCTGCTGGCCGGACGCGGCCATGCACCGGAGAAAGACAAGAAGGACGCCAAAAAGAAGAACGACAAAGAGTCCAAGTCCAAGTCCAAGCACAAGGACGAGGGGATCGGCGCCGGCACGGACGGCGTGATCGGGGTGGCACCGAAGGCACAGATCCTGACGGCGTCTACCTGGCTCGGCACGCCCAACCCCTCGGGCATCGGCGTCGACGAGCAGATTCCGGCGGCCGTCCGCTGGGCCGTGGACAATGGCGCGCAGGTCATCAACATGTCACTGACCAGCTCCAGCACCTCCTGGCCGGAGAGCTGGGACGCGGCGTTCCTCTACGCCGAACAGCATGACGTGGTGGTCGTCGCCGCCGCGGGC
This sequence comes from Arthrobacter sp. Y3223166, assembly GCF_059090935.1. Taxonomy (NCBI): domain Bacteria; kingdom Bacillati; phylum Actinomycetota; class Actinomycetes; order Micrococcales; family Micrococcaceae; genus Arthrobacter; species Arthrobacter sp. Y3223166. The sequence continues at coordinate 79,833 of NZ_JBNHGE010000005.1, forward strand.
AACCGCGCGGGCGGCACGGAACAGTCCGGCGCCCCTGCTACCATCCCCGGCGTGCTGACCGTGGCGGGATTGAACCGCGACGGCGAGGCGAGCCAGGAGGCCTCGGCCCAGAGCATCGTCATCGGTGTTGCGGCACCGGCCGAAAACCTGGTCGGCGGACTGCCCGGCGGCCTCTATGCCGACTGGTCCGGCACCTCCGGTGCCACGCCGCTGGTCTCGGGTGTGGCCGCACTGATCCGCTCCAAATACCCGGACATGAGCGCGGCCCAGGTGATCAACCGCATCGTCAGCACGGCCAAGGACGCAGGTGTTCCGGGCCATGATCCGATCTACGGCTACGGCGTACTCGACGCGGAGGCAGCCCTGAACGCGGACGTGCCGGAGGTCGCCGGCAACCCGCTCGGCTCCATCGCGCATTGGATTACGGTGCACCGCCGCGGTGAAGCCGCCGCCCCCCAGTCGGAGGCTCCGGTGCAGTCCAAGGCCGAGGCGCCGGATATTCCGGAACCCACTTCGCCCGTGGCGGTTCCCCCGAACAGCGAAGACTCGGTGCTGCCGGCCGTCCTCGTGTTTTCGTTCGGCGGACTGATCGCCGCCGTCCTAATATTGGGCGCCGTCCAGACCCTGCGCACGCGCAAGGCCGTGCGGCAGGGCACGTCGGCGGTCGAGGAAGCAAACACGGACTTCATCCCGCCGATCCGGGAAGAGATCCGGAAACCGGCCAAGAGCTGATTCTGCCTGGCCCCAGGGCTGTTATGCCCGCCGTCCGTACTTCGTGAAAAGTTTCACAAAAGCGACTATACTGAGGGCATGGCACTCACTCCTGCTCTGTCCGATCGTCCGCGCGTCCTGGTGGTCGGCGGCGGTTACGTTGGTCTTTACGTCGCGCTGAACCTCCAGAAGAAGGTCAAGCGGCACGGCGGCATCGTTACCCTGGTGGACCCGCTGCCGTACATGACCTACCAGCCGTTCCTGCCCGAGGTCGCCTCCGGCAGCATCGAAGCCCGCCATGTGGTGGTCAACCACCGGCAGCACCTGCGGGACACCGAACTCATCACCGGCAAGGTGACGTCGATCGACCATGCCGCGAAGAAGGCCGTGATCACCCCCGCCGCCGGCGAGGCCTTCGAGCTGGACTACCGCGACGTCGTCGTTGCCGCCGGTGCCATTACCCGCACCTTCCCGATCCCGGGACTGGCCGAAGCCGGCATCGGCCTGAAGACGGTGGAAGAAGCCGTGGAACTGCGCAACAAGGTCCTCGAGCGGATCGAAACCGGTTCGTTGCTCCCGGAGGGGCCGGAGCGGACCCGCGCGCTGACCTTCGTCGGCGTCGGCGGAGGCTTCGCCGGCATTGAAGCCATGACCGAGATCGAGGACCTGGCCCGCGCCGCCGTCAAGAAGAACGGGCGGCTGCGCCAGGAAGACCTGCGCTTCGTCCTGGTCGAGGCAATGGGCCGGATCATGCCCGAGGTTACCGAAGACCAGGCCGAATGGGTCGTGGAGCACATGCGCTCGCGCGGCATCGAGGTCATGCTCAACACCTCGCTGGCCAAGGCAGAAGGCGGCGTGCTGGAGCTGATCAACATGCCGGACAAGACTCCCGCCGAAACCTTCGAGGCCGATACCCTGCTGTGGACCGCCGGAGTGCAGGCGAACCCGGTGGCGCGCAACTTCGGCTTCCCGCAGGACGAGCGCGGCCGGATCAAGGCCGACGCCACGCTCCAGATCATCGACGAGAACGGCCCGATCGAGGGAGCCTGGACCGCCGGCGACGTCGCCGCCGTGCCGGACCTGACCGGCGGCGGCGTGGGAGGGTTCTGCGTTCCCAACGCCCAGCACGCCATCCGCCAGGCGAAGCGTCTCGCCAAGAACATCTACGCCGCCCGCTGGGGCGTGGGCACCGTCACCGAGTACAAGCACAAGAATCTGGGCGCAGTCGCCGGCTTCGGCCTGAACAAGGGCGTCGCCAAGATTATGGGCATCAAGCTCAAGGGCTGGCCGGCATGGATGGCTCACCGCGGCTACCACGGGATGGCCATGCCGACGGTGGAGCGCAAGATCCGCGTGATCTCGAACTGGTTCTGGACAATCTTCCTGGGCCGCGACACCACGCGCCTTGCCGACCTGCAGACCCCGTACCGCCAGTTCCGCGAGGCGGCTTCCCCCAAGCCGCGCCCGCAGGCCGCCGAGGCCCCCAAGCCGGCAGGGGATGCCAAGGGCACCGGGGCGGACAAGGAGCTCGCCTCCACCGGCCGCTAGGCGCACCGGCATCAGGCCCGGGTACCGCTGTGGCGGTGCCCGGGCTTTACTGCATTTAACGAGATCCCGGTGGGGGGGGCCGCATAGAATGCTGCGGTGAGGATCAGGACGGAACAGCGGGACGACCGGTCGGCCGTGCTCCGGCTAGTGTCACGCGCCTTCGCCACCGACGACGGCGATGAACCGGTGGAAGCCCGGCTGCTGGCCGAGTTGTACGGCTGCGACGGCTTCCTGCCGGAGTTTTCGCTCGTCGCCGAAGAAGGGGGCGCCGTCATTGGCCATGTCATCAGCACCCGCGGCTGGATCGGCGATGAGCCCGCGCTGGGGTTGGGGCCCCTTGCCGTGGAGCCGAACCATCAGCGTGCAGGGATCGGGGCGGCCCTGCTGCAGGAAACGCGGCATCGCGCCGAGGCGGCCGGGGAGAGCGTGATCGTGCTGCTGGGAAGCACCGGCTACTATCCGCGGTTTGGTTATCGGCCAGCCAGCGAACTGGGCATCGGTGCCCCGGATCCGTCGTGGGACGCCAACTTCATGGCCCTCCCGCTGGCCGGCCGGCCGGTGCCGGCGGGTGTTTTCCGCTACGCCGAACCCTTCGGGCGATTGTGAACCGGCGCGGGCCCATCAAGTACCCTAGGTAGGTGCCGGAGTGCTGGCCCCCGTAGTCCAATGGCAGAGACAACCGACTTAAAATCGGTCCAGTGTGGGTTCGAGTCCCACCGGGGGTACGGATTAAGTGTGACGAGCGTTACAAGGATGTAACCCAAAACGCTTATTTTCAACAACGAATTGGACTAGTTTTCTCTGTAATCAGGAATACCTGGTGATCGCATCAAAGGTTCGCGGACCTTTCGATCGAGGAGAAAACATACATGACTGCAACACGCAATGCAGTGCTTTTCGGCACCGGCGGCAACTCCGCACGCGCGGGAAGGGTGGCCGCGCTCGGTTTGGGGATCGCTTTGTTTGCCTCGGCTTGCGGCGGGGGCACGTCAACGCCTTCGGAGACCGGCGGGGGAGCCGGCACATCGGCACCGGCGGGGGCATCCGGTTTGGTGTGTCCCGACGCGGGGGAGGGCGGGGGTCCCACGGCAGGCGCGACGGGTGACCCCTCCGCCGTTCCCGAGACGAAGGGCTCCACTGATACCCCGCTGAAAATCGGCACGCTGCTGCCCGCCACCGGCTCGCTGGCCTTCCTGGGCCCGCCGGAAGTTGCGGGCGTCGAGCTGGCCGTTGAGCGGATCAACGAGGCCGGCGGCGTACTGGGCAAGGACGTGGAAACCATCCAGCGAGACTCCGGCGATACCACCACCGACATCGCTACCCAGTCCGTGACCGAACTGCTGAGCGAGGATGTCAGCGCCGTCGTTGGCGCAGCGTCCTCGGGCGTATCCAAGACCGTGATCAACCAGATTACGGGCGCAGGGGTGGTGCAGATTTCCCCTGCGAACACCTCGCCGGATTTCACCACCTGGGACGACAACAACCTCTACTGGCGCACCGCGCCGTCGGATGTGCTGCAGGGCCGCACGCTGGGCAGCTACATGGTGTCCTGCGGCGCCCAGACGCTGGGCATGATCGTGCTGAACGACGCCTATGGCACCGGCCTGGCGGAGAACGTCAAGCAGGCGTTTGAAGGCGCCGGCGGCCAGGTTGTGGCCACCGAGATGTTCAACGAGGGTGACTCCCAGTTCAGCTCGCAGGTGGACGCCGTGGTCAACGCCAAGCCCGACGCGATCGCGCTGATCACCTTCGACCAGATCAAGTCGATCGCACCGCTGCTGCTGTCCAAGGGAGTCACCCCCGACCAGATGTTCCTGGTGGACGGCAACACCTCGGACCTGAGCGCGGACCTCGATCCGGGTGCCATGGCCGGAGCCCAGGGCACGATCCCCGGAACGTTCGCCAAGGAAGATTTCCAGGCGGCGCTGGCGAAAATGGACGACAACCTCAATTCCTACTCCTACGCAGGTGAGTCCTACGATGCGGTGAACCTGGTGGCCCTGGCAGCCGAGGCTGCCGGAAGCACCAAGGGCGAGGACATCGCCAAGGAAATGCAGGGCGTGTCCGCGGACGGCGAAAAGTGCTTCGACTTCGCCGGCTGTGTCACGCTGCTGCGCGACGGCAAGGACATCGATTACGACGGCATCTCCGGCCCGATCTCGTTCGACGAGAACGGTGATCCGACCGAGGCCTACATCGGCATCTACGAGTACGACGACACCAACGTACCGCAGCCGAAGCGCGAGGAGTTCGGCCAGCTGTAAGGCTGATCCAGCACCACGGGTAGCACTGCAGAGGGTCCCGGCCGCCGGTCGGGGCCCTCTGCCGTGCTCCCGGGCCGGACGTTCCGGAGCGGGATGCGAAGGCGGTGCCGGCATGAGAGGTCCGCTGGGACCGGGCCGGGCGGGGCGTTGGGGGACGAGCATGCCGCCTGGGCCCGCCAGGGGGCAGCACACGCGGCGGGGACACCCGGCTTGGGCGCAGCGGGCGGCGCCCTGAGGCCAGTGGGCAAACACGAAGGCGGCGCCCGCCCCTGGGGACAGGCGCCGCCGTCGCGGTGAGGCTGGGTCTCAGGCGGTGTCCGCGAGCGTGCCCAGGTAGAGCTGGATGACCTTCGGATCCTTCAGCAGTTCGCGGCCGGTTCCGGTGTAGGCGTCCTTGCCCTGGTCCAGGACGTAGCCGCGGTCGCAGATCTGCAGGCAGCGGCGCGCGTTCTGTTCCACCATGATCACGGAAACACCGGCCCGGTTAATTTCGTGCACCCGCAGGAACGTCTCGTCCTGCTTGACCGGAGAGAGGCCGGCGGAAGGCTCGTCCAGGAGCAGCACCGCCGGGTCCATCATCAGGGCCCGTCCCATCGCCACCATTTGGCGTTCACCGCCGGAGAGCGAGCCCGCCCGCTGCGCACGGCGCTTGGCCAGTTCCGGGAAGATACCCGCCACGAAATCGAAGCGTTTCCTGAAGTCCTTGGGCCGTTGGAACATGCCCATTTCCATGTTTTCTTCGATGGTCAGCGTCGAAAAGACGTTGTTGTTCTGCGGGACGAACCCGATGCCGCGGCTGACGAGCTTGTTCGCTTTCAGCCCGGTCAGGTCCTGGCCGCGCACCACTACGGTGCCGGAATGGACCTTGACCAGGCCGAACATCGCCTTGAGCAGGGTTGACTTGCCGGCACCGTTCGGGCCGATGATGCCGATCAATTCGCCCTGGCGGGCCTCGATGCTGCAGCCGTTGAGGATATTGACGCCGGGCAGATAGCCGGCCACCAAATCCGTCACGGTGACCACCGGTTCCCCCGGCGCCACGGCTTTCGGGGTCGTTTCCATGCGGCGCGCATTCATGGCCGGTCCTTCCTTCTGGTTCCGCGGTCGGCGTTGCCTGCTTCTTCCGCGCTGGAATCCTGCTCGCTGATGTGGCGGCCCAGGACGCCCTCGGCATCCGTGCCCACGACCGACTCCGCGTCCTGCGCCAGCTCTTCCTCCAGCGCTTCGACGCCTTCGGCGTCGCCCAGGTCGACGTCGTGATGGGCGCCCAGGTACGCGTCGATCACAGCGGGATCCTTCATGACGACGCCGGGCGGACCTTCCGCCACGATCCGGCCTTCGGCCATGACCACCACCCAGTCGGCAATGTGGCGGACCATGTGCATGTCGTGTTCGACGAACAGCACGGTCATGCCCTCGGCCTTCAGGTTTCTGACATGCTCCAGCAGCGACTGCGTCAGGGCGGGATTGACGCCGGCCATCGGCTCATCGAGCATGACCAGCTTGGGCCGGACCATCAGGGCGCGGGCCATTTCCAGCAGCTTGCGCTGGCCGCCCGAGAGCGATGCCGCGTAGTCGTCCCGTTTGGTGTCGAGCTTGAACTTGGCCAGCAAGACGTCGGCCTGATCCGTGATCTCCCGTTCCTTGGGCCCCCAGATGTTCTTGAAGAGGGCCTTGAAGAGGTTCTCGCCGGACTGCCCGGTGGCACCCAGGCGCATGTTCTCCATGACGGAGAGCTTTCCCATAACCTTGGTCAACTGGAATGTGCGCACCATGCCCATGCGGGCCACCTTGTAGGACGGCACACCGGCGAGGGAATGCCCCTCGAAGGACCACTCGCCGCTCTGGGGGATATCGAACCCGGTGAGCAAATTGAACAGGGTGGTCTTGCCCGCCCCGTTGGGTCCGATCAGCGCCGTAATTTGGTGCCGCGGGATCTCGAGATATTCCACGTCCACGGCGTTGACGCCGCCGAATTGCCGGGTCACGTTTTTGGCGACGAGGATGGGATCCCGTTTCCGGCAGCCCGGGCCCGGTTCGTCGGCAGCAATGGGACGCGTGTCCGTCATGTAGTCCGTGACCGGCTGGTCTGCCTGTTCCGGGACGGCGGCGGCCCCGGCAGCGGTGGTGCGGTCTTGTTCGCTCATGTGAATGCCAGTTCTTTCTTATTGCCCAGCACGCCTTGGGGCCTGAAGATCATCAGCAGCATCAAGGCGATGCCAACAAGGATGTAGCGGAGCTGTCCTGCCTGCGTGGTTGTCAGGAAGGTGATGTAGTCCGCCTCGATGGCACCGTAGAGCAGTCCCTGGGTCAGCGAGAGGACTACCCAGAAGAGCATGGCGCCGATAACCGGGCCGAGGACGGTGGCCATGCCGCCCAGCAGCACGCAGGTCCAGAGGAAAAACGTCAGCTCCGTCTGGTAGTTGGCTGGTTGCACCGCTCCGCGGGGAAGCGTGAACACCATGCCGGCCATTGTTCCGAACAGGCCTCCGATGATGAGGGCCTGCATCTTGTACGAGTACACGTTCTTGCCCAAGGCCCGCACCGCGTTCTCGTCCTCGCGGATGCCTTTCAGGATCCGGCCCCACGGGCTGCGCATCAGCAGGAAGACCAGCAGGCAGCAGATGACCACCAGGCCCCAGCCGACGACGCGGATCCAGAGGCCGCGTTCGTTCAGGGTCACCAGGCCGAAATTGTAGGCGCCCTGCGGGAACGGGTTCAGGGCGAAGAACCCGCCTTCGAAGGCAGCCAGGCCGTTGGCCGAACCGGTGATGTCCGTCAGGTCGTTGGTGGTGACCACGTACCGGATGATCTCCGCCGCGGCGATCGTGACGATGGCCAGATAATCCGCCCGGAGCCGAAGCGTGGGGATGCCCAGCAGGAGCGCAAAAATCACCGAGCCGATCAGGGCTATCAAGACGCCGACAAAGAACGGCACGCCCCATTCGAGAGTGGGGATGGCGAAGCCGTAGGCACCGATAGCCATGAAACCGGCTTGGCCGAAGTTCAGCAGGCCGGAATAGCCGAAGTGGACGGCCAGCCCGAGTGCCGCCAGGGCGTAGGCGGCCGTCGTCGGGCTGATGATTTCGCCCAGGGCGTTGGTGAATATATTCAGGAAATCCATGGTGTTGCCTCCTAACCCACGCGCTCTCGACGGCCCAGGATGCCCTGTGGCCGGAACAGCAGGACGACGATCATGATCAGCAGGGCGCCCACGTATTTCAGGTCCGCTTCCAGCCAGAGCGTCGACAGTTCGACGAACATGCCGACGATCACCGAGCCGACCAGGGCGCCGAACACGGTGCCCAGGCCGCCGAGGATGACGCCGGCAAAGACGAGCAGCAGGATCTGCTGGCCCATGTTGAACGTGACGCCGGGGCGGTAATACGCCCAGAGGATGCCGCCCAGCGCGGCCAGCACCCCGCCGACCGTCCAGACGATGCGGATGACGCCGTCAACATCGATACCGGAGGCCGCCGCCAGCGCGGGGTTGTCCGCGACCGCCCGGGTGGCCTTGCCCAGCCGGGTCTTCAGCAACAGCATGGCAATCAGGATGATCACTATCAGGCTGACGATCAATGAGAGCAGCGTGTTGCGGCTGATCGAAATCTCGCCAAATTCCAGGATGGGGCTTCGGGCCTGCGGCAGCTGCTGCGTGGCGCCGCCGAAGTTGAACTGGATGACATAGCGGGCAGCCAGGGCCAGGCCGATGCTGATGATCATCATGGGGATCAGCCCGGTACCCCGATGACGCAGCGGCTTCCACAGCCAGGCGTCCTGTGCCCAGCCGAACGCGCCGCCCAGGACAATGGCCAACAGCATTGCCAGCCACACCGGAAGGCCGACAAGCGCGAAGCCGAACATCAGCACCGCGCCGGCGGTGACCATCTCGCCGTGCGCGAAGTTGGTGAGGCCGGTGGTGCCGTAGATAAGAGACAACCCCACCGAGGCCAGGGCCAGCAGCAGGCCGAAGCTCAGGCCCGCAATGAGGCGCTCGACGAAGATCTCCCCGAAACCGGCGCCCTGGAGCACAATGCCTTCACCGAGCGGAAAGATGGCCGCGGCGTTGGAAGTGTTCGTGAAGGTGACTTCACGCGGATTCGGCGTGCCTTCGGCGAGCTCCACTCCCTCCGGGAAGGTCGAGACGTCCACTTCGACTTGGTACGTTCCACGTTTCGGGACACCGATCGACCAAGACCCGTTTTCGCCGGTGGTCGCCTCGCCGGTGAATCCTTCGCCCGTCGCCGTGATCCGCACCCCCACGACGGGGCCGTCGGCATTGCGCAGGACGCCGCTGATCGTGTCGCGGAAGGGTTCCGCCGGCGCGGTCCCCGTCGTCGTCGCGCCGGGCGTGGGTTCAGGTGAGGTGGTCGAAGCCAGTGAGGGGGGCGCGGACAAGATAATGCCCGCGATGATCGCCAGTAAGGCGAGCAGTGTCCCCAATGGCCGAACGAGCTTCGGCATCGCGATCAAGATATGAACCTCCACAGTGGGGGGTGTGGTCCGCCGGATCACCGGCAGGCGCTGACAGCGTCTGTGACGGAAATCACGGACGTGTCGTTTATGTTACCTGCGTCACGGGCGGCGGGAAGGTGCGTTCTGTCGCGATCAGGTAACAACTGTGAAGCCGTCGTTTAGCATCGATGAAACGTATCGGCCTCTGGGAACAGGCGGGCTACCGGATGCCGGCAACCCCGCGGAAAACCAGAGGGGTCCCTGCGGGAAGCTTCAGGCAGGGCGCCCGGGAACGGCAGGAAGGGCCGCGGAATTGAAGGCAGAGATCTACAGGTAGAGCCCCGTGCCGCTGTCCGCTTCCTCGGGCTGGGAGACGGCATGGACGTCGCGCTCGCGGAGCAGGGTGTAGTCGGCGGCGTTGACTTCGACTTCCGCGCGGTCCTCGGGGTCGAAGAGCACGCGATCGCCGACCGCTACCTGGCGCACGTGCGGGCCGGCGGCGACTACCTCGGCCCACGCGAGGCGCTTGCCCATGACGGCGGTGGCCGGAATGACGATTCCCGAGGACGAACGGCGCTCGCTGCTGTCCTGGTCCGGAGCCACGAGGATGCGGTCATGGAGCATGCGCAGGGGCAGCTTGGCGCGGGCGGAGGAGCGGGGCGCGTTGGAAGGACTGCGGGACGTCACTCCAGCATTCTACCCGGGCAGGCGGGCCCGGACGCGGGGCTGCAGGCGCGTCGGCCGCGATGCTGCCGCAGGGCGGCGCTGCTGCCGACGCAGGTTTACTGCCCAGGAAGGCCGCCGGAGGGCGGCGCCGGGGCCCGACCCGGGTTCAGCGGCCGGTCAAGGAATTTTCTGCCGTGTTGTTCGTTGGGATTGGTAGTCTAAGCAATAGCTCGCCCCCTGACGATGGAGGACAACAAGATGGCAATCGGAGGAAATCCGGTTTTCAACAACCCGAAGGCGTTCCGCGGCTCGCCCGCGGGCCCTGCCGGAGCCGGCTCCGCCGTGCTCGCCGGCCAGACCCAGCTTTCCAGCCAGCAGCTGCAGGATCTGTACAACCAGCCGTCGGCGGGCCCCGCCCAGACCGGCAGGATGACCTATGACGACGTCATCCTCAAGACCCTGGCATGCCTGTCCCTGGTGGTCGTCGGCGGTGCGATCGGCTGGATGTTCCCGATCCTGCTGATTCCGGGCATGATCGCCGGCCTGGTGCTCGGGCTGGTCAACGCCTTCAAGCGGGAGCCGTCCAAGGGCCTCATCCTGGCCTACGCCGCCGCCGAGGGCCTGTTCGTCGGCGCCCTGTCCATGGTCATCGACTCGATGTACGCCGGCGTGGCCCCGCAGGCCGTGCTGGGCACCGTGTGCGTCTTCGCCGTCACGCTGGCCCTGTTCAAGAGCGGCAAGGTGCGCGCCACCCCCAAGGCCATGCGCTTCTTCATGATCGCGCTGATCGGCTACGCGCTCTTCTCGCTGGTCAACCTGGGCCTGATGTGGTTCGGCGTGCTGGACAACCAGTGGGGCATGCGCGGCGCGGTGATCCCCATCATGGGCATCGACATCCCGCTGGGTGTCATCATCGGCCTGCTGGCCATCGGCCTGGCCGCGTTCTCCCTGATCGTCGACTTCACCTCGATCGAGCAGGGCGTCCGGCAGGGCGTGGACCGCAAGTACTCCTGGACCGCCGCCTTCGGCCTGACCGTGACCCTGGTCTGGCTCTACGTGGAGATCCTGCGCCTGCTCGCCATCCTCCGCGGCGACGAGTAAGCGGCCCATCCTCACCCACCGACCCCGGCCAGTGCGCCGGGGTCGGCTGTTTAAGCGGCGACCCGCTACGGTGGAACCATGACGGGCCAGCGCAGCCGGGCAGCAACCGGCGAGCAGTTTGAACTGCGGCGTGCGGGATCGCGGGCCGTGGTCACCGAACTGGCGGGCTGCCTCCGGCTCTTCGAAAAACAGGGCGTGCAGCTGACCGAGACCTTCGGCGACGACCGCATCCCACCCTCGGCCTCGGGCATCCTGCTGGCGCCCTGGCCCAACCGGGTGGACGGAGGCCGTTGGGAACTCGACGGCGCCGTCCAGCAACTGGACATCACCGAACCGGGCCGCGGCCACGCCATCCACGGGCTGCTGCGCAACACCGGCTACCGGCTGGTCGACCGCAGCGGGTCAGCGGTGGTGCTGCAGGCAGAGATCTTCCCCCAGCACGGCTACCCCTTCCGGCTCAGCCACATTGCCGAATACTCCCTGGACCAGGTCGGCGACCTGACCGTCCGGCAGGAACTGCAAAACCTGTCCGCGGCCGCCGCACCGGTCGCACTGGGCGCGCATCCCTTCATCCGGCTCGGAGACGAACCCGCCGACCGGCTGACCTTGACCGTGCCGGCGGCGCGGTACTTTCCGACGGATCGGCACACCATGATTCCGACGGCGGATGTGCCGGTCACCGGCCAGTGCGACCTGCGCGGCGGAAGCCGGCTGGCGGAGCTGGACCTCGATCACGGCTACACCGCCCTGTCCGCCGGCCCGGGTGGCCGCGCGGTGACCACGCTCGCCTCGGAGAGCGGGTCGGCGGTCGCGCTGTGGCAGGACGAAACCTTCCCCTACGTCCATGTCCTGGTGACCACAAAATATCCGGGCCGGGACCGCGCCGTCGCGGTGGAACCGATGACGGCACCCGCCAACAGCTTCAATTCCGGCCTGGGGCTTCAATGGCTGGAGCCCGGTGCAACGGTCGGCGGGAGCTGGGGCATTACGGCGCAGCTTCACTGAACGCACGGCTGGGTCACAGTATGAAACTATTGGGTGTATGAACCGGTCCTTCCCCGAAAACCGTCCGCTGCCGGCCGGACGTTTGGCCGGAGTTGACGGCCAACACCACGTCCGCGAGGACGTTCCCTATGCGCTGCGGATCAGTGCGGCCTGGGCGTGGCGGGTGGGGTTGATCCTGGTGGTGGGCGGACTGCTGGTCTGGCTGCTCAGTTTCGTCTCGCTGCTGATCATCCCGTTGATGGTCGCGGCCCTGATCGCCGCCTTGATTTCCCCCGTCGTCCGTTTCCTGCTCAAGGCCAAGGTTCCCAAGAGCCTGGCCGTCGTCATCACCATCCTGGGCTTCCTGGGGCTGATTGGCGGGGCGCTCTCCTTGGTCGGCCGGCAGCTCTACATCGGCTTCAGCGAGCTGTGGGACCAGGTGATGCAAGGCATCGGCCAGGTCCAGGGCTGGCTGACGGACGGGCCGCTCCGCCTGACCAACGAACAACTCAACGACTACCTGAACGAAGGCCTGGACCAGCTGCAGAACAACAGCAGCGCGATCTTCTCCAGCGCCCTGAGCGTCGGGTCCACCGCCGGGCACCTGGTCACCGGACTGCTGCTGACCATCTTCGCGCTGATTTTCTTCCTTTACGACGGCGACCGGATCTGGCGTTTCATGGTCGGCCTGCTGCCCAAAAAGGCGAGGGCGGCCGGCTACGGCGCCGGCCGCCAGGGGTGGACCTCCATGGTCCACTACATCCGGGTGCAGATGTTCGTCGCTTTCGTCGACGCCGTCGGCATCGGCGCGGGCGCCGCCATCATCGGCGTGCCACTGGCACTTCCGCTGGGCGTCCTGGTATTCCTTGGCTCCTTCGTCCCGATCGTCGGCGCCCTGCTCACCGGGTTCGTCGCCGTCCTCCTGGCACTGGTGGCCAACGGCTGGGTCAACGCGCTGATCATGCTCGCCATCGTGCTGGGGGTTCAGCAGCTGGAGGGCCACGTGCTCCAGCCGCTGATCATGGGCAAGGCAGTCTCGCTGCATCCGCTGGCCGTCGTGCTGGCCGTGGCCGGCGGCTCGATGGTCGCGGGCGTCGCCGGCGCACTCTTTGCCGTCCCCCTGCTGGCGATCCTCAACGCGGTCGTGAAGTACATCGCCGCCCGCGGGTGGGAAACCGACCCGGCCCTGGGCGCGCCGCCACCGGCGGAAGAGCCCTACCGGGCGCCGGAACCGGCACTGGCTTCGCCGGGTCCCGGAAATCCGCCCGAGCCCTCAGACCGGGAACCCTCCCGCCGACGCCGCGTCCTGCTGCACAGAAAAGAGACCGACAAGTGACAGTCACCGCCCAGCTTCCCGTCACGCTCGACGATATCCAGGCCGCCCGGAAAACCCTCGACGGCATCATCGCCAAGACGCCGATCGAACAATCGCGCGCCCTGGGCCGGATGGTCGGCTCCGACGTGTTCTTCAAATGCGAGAACCTGCAGCGGGCCGGGTCGTTCAAGGTCCGGGGTGCCTACGTGCGGATGGCCGGACTGTCCGATGCGGAGAAGGCACGCGGCGTCGTGGCTGCCTCCGCCGGCAACCACGCGCAAGGCGTGGCGGTGGCGGCGGCCCGCCTGGGCATCAAGGCCCGCATTTTCATGCCGCTCGGCGTCGCCCTGCCGAAGCTGGCGGCCACCCGGGGCCACGGCGCCGAAGTGGTGTTGCACGGCCACAATGTGGACGAGGCACTCGCCGAGGCGCAGCGCTACGCGGACGAGACCGGAGCGGTCTTCGTGCATCCGTTCGACAACCCGGACATCATCGCCGGGCAGGGCACGCTGGGGCTCGAGATCCTGGAGCAGGTCCCCAACGTCGAGACCATCGTCATGGGCGTAGGCGGCGGGGGACTGCTGGCCGGCGTCGCCACGGCCGTCAAGGCCAGGGCGAAGGAGCTGGGCCGCGAGATCAGGGTAATCGGAGTGCAGGCTGAGAATGCGGCCGCCTACCCTCCCTCACTGGCCGCCGATGCGCTGGTGCCGCTGCAGAAGGTCTCCACCATGGCCGACGGCATCGCCGTCGGCCGTCCCGGGCAGTTGCCGTTCTCCATCATCCGGGAACTGGTCGACGACGTGGTCACGGTCAGCGAGGACGCCCTGGCCCGCGCACTGATCTTCCTGGTGGAACGGTCCAAGCTGGTGGTCGAACCCGCCGGTGCCGTCGGCGTCGCCGCGCTCATGGAGGGTGTCATCCCGGACCCGGGCACTACGGCGGTGATCCTCTCCGGCGGAAACATAGATCCGATGCTGATGCTGAAGGTGATCCAGCGGGGGCTGTACGCTTCCGGCCGGTTCATGTCCGTGCGGATCATGCTCGACGACCGACCCGGCTCGCTGGCCACGATCTCGCGCATCATCGCCGAATCGGACGCCAACGTCACGCGCGTGGACCATACCCGCATCGGCGGGTCCATCAGCATGGGCGATGTTGCCATCACCATCGACATCGAGACAAAGGGCCACGAGCATTGCGAACTGGTGCTCGGCAGCCTCCGCGCCGCTGGCTTCCAGCCCATCGTCGTCCACTGACCGTGGCCGCCGGAAGCCGTGGACTGCGCCCCGCCCCGGCGCTGGCCGGTGCCGGGGCACTGGCGGCACTGCTCTGGGTGGTCTTCCTGGTCAACATCTTCGCCGGCGGGTACTTCAGCCTGCTGCTGGGCATCGCGCCACGGCGGCTCGACGGGCTTGACGGTGTGGTGTTCGCGCCGCTGCTGCACGCCGACACCGGCCACCTGTTGAGCAACACGGTCCCGCTGCTGGTACTCGCGTTCCTGACGCTGCTGGAAGGAATCCGGCGGTTTTGCGTGGTGCTCGCCTGCAGCTGGCTGGCCTCCGGGCTAGGGGTCTGGCTGACCGGTGCGGGCCTGACCATCGGCGCCTCGGGCCTGGTCTTCGGGCTGTTGGCCTACTTGTTGGTACGTGGCTTCTACAATCACAGCTGGCGCCAGATCCTGCTGGCCGCGGTCATCTTTCTTTTCTACGGTTCGGTGTTGTGGGGAGTCCTGCCGACGGCGCTGCCCGGGATCTCCTGGCAGGCGCACCTGTTCGGGGCGGCCGGGGGAGTCGCCGCCGCCGTGCTGCTGCGCCGCAGGCGGGGCCTGCGCTGAACCCGTTCCCGGCGTGCGCCGGCCGACGCCTGCTGCCGCATACGCCGAAGGCGGGCTCCCGCAGGAGCCCGCCTTCGACGATGATGGTGCGTAATCAGCCGGCGTAAGGCTTGGCGGAAATGATCTCCACACTGATCTGCTTGCCGTTAGGCGCGGCATAGGTGGTGGATTCTCCCGCCCGCAGGCCGTGGATGGCCGCACCCAGCGGAGACTTTTCGCTGTACACGTCCAGTTCGGATTCGCCGGCGACCTCGCGGCTGCCCAACAGGAAGCGCTCGGTGTCGCCTGCGATCTTCGCTTCGATGACCATGCCCGGCTCCACGATGCCGTCGTCGGCGGGTGCCTCGCCCACGTGGGCGTTGCGCAGCAAGTCGGTGAGCTGACGGATCCGGGCCTCGGCCTTGCCCTGTTCTTCCTTGGCGGCGTGGTAACCGCCGTTTTCCTTGAGATCCCCCTCCGAGCGGGCCTGTTCGATGCGGTCGACAATTTCTGCCCGGCCGGGGCCCGAAAGGTGATCCAGTTCAGCCTTCAGGCGGTCGTAGGCTTCCTGAGTGAGCCAGGCGACGGGTGCGCTGGAAGTGGACACGTAGTTCTCCTTAATTGCTGCCGGTACCGCTGGAGGCGGGCCGGCACGGTGGCTCTTTGCACAAAAGGCCGCCAAGGTGGCGGCCACTCCATGCAAAGACCCCGCCGTGAAGGTGAATCATTCGTTCTGGGAGTTCCCAGTTCACCGGGGGGCGGGGCAATGTATTTGCTCAATTGTAGTCAGCCGCCGCCGGTTTTCCCAATAACTCGATGGCAAAAGAACCGCGGCAGCCTGGAAAGGCACGCCGCGGGTGCGCCCGGCGGGAGGGTCAGCCGCCGGTGCCGGCGGGCCAGCAGCTGTCCACGCCGCCGGAAACGGCCAGGGATTCGGTCCGGAGCTGGACGCGGTGCGCCGTGGTCTGGGCGGTAGCCCCTTCGGCGGCGGGCCCGATCGTGGCGACCTTCCAGCCGACGACGGCGTAGTTCTCACTGAGGGCCTGAACGGCGCACTGGACGGTGGCCTCGGGATCCTTGGTGACTTGGAAGTCCACGGTGATGTGGCCGGCATCGGCCACGGCAAAGCCAACGTCCTTGCTCTCGATCTGCGGCCCGTCCTGGCCCAGGGCAAAGAAACCGGCGCCGATGATGGCCACGCCCAAAGCCCCGCCGGCCAGTGCCAGTTTGCTGCGGCGGGACAGCGTCCGCCGCGGTGTGCCGTAACGTTCGGAAACCGTTAAGCTGGGGGGAGTCTGAGGGGTTCGGGGGCCGGAGGTGCTCACGCCCTCAAGTTTAGCTTCCCACCCACCCACGCAAGATTTCCCAGGAGCAGCCACGTGAGCTTCGATGCAGCCCAGCGGGCGCAGAGTGAGGGACTGCGCCTGCTGGCGGTCCACGCCCATCCGGACGACGAATCCAGCAAGGGCGCCGCGTCCATGGCGCGTTATGCCGCCGAAGGCGTCCAGGTGCTCGTCGCCACCTGCACCGGCGGTGAACGCGGAGACATCCTCAACGCGGAGGCCGCGTCCGATCCGCAGGCGCACCGGGACCTGGCCGGTTTGCGGCGGGTGGAGATGGCCCGGGCGGCGGCGGAGCTGGGCGTGCAGCATCGCTGGCTGGGGTTCGCAGATTCGGGCCTGCCGGAAGGGGATCCGCTGCCGCCGCTGCCGTTCGGCAGCTTCGCCACCCAGCCCCTCGAGCGGGCGGCGGCTCCGCTGGTGAGGCTGGTCCGCGAGTTCCGCCCGCATGTGGTGATCAGCTACGACGAGAACGGCGGCTACCCGCACCCGGACCACATCATGGCCCACAAGGTGGCGGTGGAGGCCTACCACGCTGCCGGTGATCCGGAGCGCTACCCGGACGCGGGCAGTCCCTGGGAGCCGCTCAAGCTTTACTATGACCGCGCGTTCAACCCGGAACGGTTCCGGGCACTGCACTACGCCCTGGAGGAAGCCGGGCTGCAGTCGCCCTACGCCGCACGCCTCGCGGCGTGGCTGGAGGCCGACGCCGAGGGGCATCAGCCGCCGATGCCGAACCACCGCACCACCACGCAGATCGACTGCGGCGACTTTTTCCGCCACCGCGACCGCGCGCTGCTAGCGCATCGAACCCAGGTGGAGCCCACCGGGTTCTTCTTCGCGGTCTCCGAGGAGATGCAGCGGACCGTCTGGCCGTGGGAGGATTTCTCGCTGATCCACGCCCGGGTGGAGACCAGCGTGCCGGAAACGGATTTTTTTGCGGGCATAAGATAGACCTTGCAGCCAACCAGCACCGGAGCCGAATTTTCCGGGACGCAGCCAGAAAGAGACTGAAACTTGCCCCTGATCCAGATCCTTGCCGCCGTCGCCGCCGGTGCCGGCGAACCCAGTCTCCGGCCCGGCCTGGACGCTGACCAGGTTTCGCCCGGCCCCTGGGGCTTCTTCTTCACCTTCGGCCTCGCGGCCGTGGTGGTTTTCCTGATCTGGGACATGAGCCGGCGCATCCGGCGGGTGCGCTACCGCGCCCAGGTGGAGGAGAGCGGCGGCCAGGATTCGACCGCGGCCGGGCCTGAAGCGTCCAGGCAGGCGGGCCCCGCCGGCGGGGGCGGGTACGCCGACGGCAGCGGCACCGAAACGGGGAGCACTAACGAACGCAGCGGCCGCTCGGGCCGCCCGGACCGCCGGGAGTAACCATGGCCGGCAGACTGCGCTCGGAGGCTTCGGCCTACTTGCGCCAGCATGCCGGGAACCCGGTGGACTGGTGGCCGTTCGGTGACCAGGCCTTTGAACAGGCACGTCTGCGCGACGTGCCTGTTTTCGTTTCGGTCGGCTATGCGGCGTGCCACTGGTGCCATGTGATGGCCGGTGAGTCCTTCGAGGACGAGGCCACGGCCCGGTACCTGAACGAGCATTTCATTCCGGTCAAGGTGGACCGGGAGGAACGCCCGGACGTGGACAACGTCTACATGGCGGCCACGCAGCTGATGACCGGCCAGGGCGGCTGGCCGATGAGCGTCTTTACCCTGCCCGACGGCCGGGCCTTCTACGCCGGCACCTACTTCCCGCCGCAGCCGCTGCCGAACCAGCCATCCTTCCGCCAGGTGCTCCAGGCGGTCCATGAAGCCTGGGAGCAGCGCCGGGACGCCGTTGAAACCACTGCCGCCTCGCTGGCCGAGGCCCTCGCGCAGGCGGGGGAAGCCAACCGTGAGCTCCTCGGGGACCTCACTCAGGGGCCTGACGACGCCGCCGATCGGTCGCGCGATCCGGGGCAGGGACCCGTGCAGGTGTCCACCGGCGGCTGGGGTGCGGGCCGCCCGGTCCTCGAGCAGGCCGTCGAGGTCCTGGCGCGGCAGGAGGACACCGTCTTCGGCGGGTTTGGCGCGGCACCCAAATTTCCGCCGTCGGCCGTGCTGCACTTCCTGCTCCGGCATGCCGCGGCCTCGCGGTCCGACACGGCGGGCCAGGCCGCCGCACTATCGTCCCGGACGCTGCAGGCCATGGCCGGGTCCGCGTTGTACGACCAGGTGGAGGGCGGCTTTGCCCGCTACGCGGTGGACCGTCAGTGGTCCGTGCCGCACTTCGAAAAAATGCTCTACGACAATGTCCAGCTGCTGCGCGTGTATGCGCAATGGGCCTTCCAGTCTTCGGCCCGGGCCGAGAGGGACCTGGGGCGCGCGGTCACGGCCGGCACGGCGGACTGGATGGTGGGCCGGCTGCGGTTGGCGCACGGCGGGTTTGCGTCCTCGCTCGACGCCGACACCGTCGTCGACGGTGTCCACCACGAAGGCGCAACCTACCTGTGGTCCCCGGCAGAGCTGCGGGAGCTGCTCGGCGCCGACGACGGCGGCTGGGTTGCCTCCGTGATGGGCGTGCGCGAGCGGGGCAACGTCACCGCCACCGGCTCGACCTTGCACCCGGGACGACTGCTGGAACCGGACGAGCGGCGGCGGTGGGAAGGGCTGCGTCCGGTGCTGCTGGCCGCCCGGCAGGAACGGCCGCAGCCGGAGCGGGATGAAAAAGTCGTCGCCGGGTGGAACGGCCTGGCCGTGGCCGGGCTGGCCGAAGCCGGCGAGTTGCTGGGGCGGCCCGAGCTGAGCGCCGCCGCGGTGGCCGCCGCGGACTACCTGCTGGCCGTGCACCTGGACGGCTCCGGCCGGCTTGCCCGGGTGTCGCACAACGGCACTGCCCAGCACTTCGAAGGCTTGCTGGAGGACTACGCCGGCTGCGCGGAGGGGCTGTTCTCGCTGTATGCGGCCACCGGGGAGCCCCGCTGGTATGCCGCCGCGGAAGCGCTGGTGCTGCGCGCGGAGGAGGTGTTCCTGGAGGCGGGACAGCTGAGCGACCAGGCGGCCCCCGCCGCCCAGGTGGCTGCCGCCGCCGGATCCGTTCCGCCCGCGGATCCGCTCGAGAGCGCCACTCCCAGCGGCACCGGCCTGTTGGCCGGCGCGTTGGCCACCTATGCCGCCTACAGCGGCTCCGCCCGGCACCGGGAGTTGGCGGGCCGGCTGCTGGGTTACCTGGAGCGGATTGCCGTGCGCGCCCCGCGTGCCGCCGGGTGGGGCCTGGCCGCTGCGCAGGCACTGGCGGCGGGGCCGGTAGAGCTGGCGGTCACGGGGGCTCCGGGCGCGGCCGCCGAACTCATAGCCGCGGCGCGCGCAACCGGCAGCCCGGGCCTGGTTGTCGCGCGTTCCGGAGAGGCCCGGCCGCCGGAGGGGACGCCGCCGCTGCTGGCTGATAAGCCCGCCCCGACGGAAGGTGCGCTGGCTTACGTGTGCCGCGGGATGGTGTGCCGGCGGCCGGTGGCAACCGTCGACGGCCTGCTGGCCGAGCTGGGCGCGGGAGCAGGCTGAGTGCGGCACTTTTCCGGACGCCCGTGGTGAGAGTCAACCGGAGTTGCCGAGCACCGCGATCAAGATGGCGAGGTAATGGCAGGCGAAAGCCACCACGGTGCAGGCATGGAACAGCTCGTGGAAGCCGAACCAGGTGGGAGAGAAATTCGGCCGCTTGATCCCGTACACCACCGCACCGCCGATGTAGAGGACCCCTCCCGCGCAGATCAGGACCGCCGCGGGCACGCTGGCAGCGAAGAAGTCGGGCAGGTAGAACAGCGCGGCCAGCCCGAGTGCGCAATAAACCGGGACGTAGAGCCAACGCGGGGCGTGGGGCCACAACACCCGGAACCCGACGCCGGCGATGGCGCCGGCCCAGATCAGCCACAGCAGCAACGTGGCCTTCGCCGGTTCCAACAGTGACCAGGCCAGCGGCGTGTACGTTCCGGCGATGACCAGCATGATGTTGGTGTGGTCCAGGCGCTTGAGCACCAGCTTGACGTGCGGGCTCCAGTTGCCGCGGTGGTAGACGGCGCTGACCCCGAAGAGCAGCAAGCCCGTGACGGCGTAGACCGCGCAGGCCCATTTGGCCGCTGCCGTTGGCGCCAGCGCCACCAGGACAATCCCGGCCACCAGGGCCAGCGGGGTGGCCCCTGCATGCAGCCAGCCGCGGAACTTCGGCTTGATGTTGAGCGCGTCGGCTACCTGCTCCACGGCCCGCTCGATGGGGCCGTCCGTCGACTCCCGCCGGGCGGCGGAATCCTCGTAGCCGCCCCGGTAACCGGAGGGCCCGGAGGCGGCGCCGTGTTCACTCATGCGGTTATTCTAACGGCCGCCGCCACTCCTTGTTACCGGCCGGTAACAAGGAGTGGCGCGGAACCGGCCAGGCGGGGGGATAGAATTCTAAGTCGTGAACGGGCGATCAGGAAGGCGGGGTGCGGTGTCTCTTCCCGGCGTCCTGTACCGCCTGTATGAGCGGCGGCTGCAGCGTTCGCTGGCGCCCGACCGTATCCCGGGCCACATCGGTGTGGTGGTCGACGGTAATCGGCGCTGGGCCAGGCTGGCCGGGGCGCCCACCCGGGAAGGGCACCAGGCCGGAGCCGACAAGATCCTGGAGTTCCTGGGTTGGTGCGGCGACCTGGGCATCAAGGTGGTCACGCTCTACATGCTGTCCACGGACAACATGGGCCGCTCGGAAGACGAGTTGCGCGAACTGCTGGGTGTCATCGGCAACACCTTGGACCGGTTGGGCGAAGGCAAGAACGTGCGCGTCCATCCCGTCGGCGCGCTGGAGACGCTCCCGGCCGACCTCGCGGCCAAACTCAGCGATCTGGGGGAGCAGACCGCGGGGGTTAACGGCGTCCACGTGAACGTGGCCGTGGGCTACGGCGGCCGCCGGGAAATCGTTGACGCGGTCAAGGGCCTGCTCCGCCATGCCGACGCCGAAGGCAAGAGCCTGGCCGACGTCGCGGATACGCTGGCGGTCGAGGACATCTCCGGCTATCTCTACACCAGCGGCCAGCCGGACCCGGACCTGGTCATCAGGACCTCGGGTGAACAGCGGCTCTCCGGCTTCCTGATGTGGCAAAGCGCCTACAGCGAATACTACTTCTGCGAGGCCCTGTGGCCGGATTTCCGGCGCCTGGACTTCCTGCGCGCGCTCCGCGACTACGCCAGCCGCCAGCGCCGTTTCGGCGCCTGACGCGGCCGGCGGAGCGGGCGGCGGGCCAGCGTCGTTCCTGTTACGCAGAATTCATTGAAACGATTTCTTCCGGGCCCTTGTCTTAGTGAATTACATCCGCGTAATTTAGGACTATCAGTCGGCAAAACCGCAGATTGATCGGGAGGCCACCAGTTTGATGCGCACAGCGAAAGCCGCATCGGGGGAGGCCGGTTCCGGCCTGGTGGCCCTACCGTCCACGCCCCGCTTCACACAGTCGGAGCCGTCGCGCTCCGGACGGGAGCAAGCATGACCGCCACCAAGAATCCGCACCCAGCCGCCACGACCGGACCCGGGAAGCAGCCCGCCGCTGCCACCTCGTCCGGTCGTTCTGTTTCCGCCGGGGAAGCGGAAACAACCCGGGCGTCGTATGTCCTGGACACCTCCGTGCTGCTGTCCGATCCGCGGGCACTGCTGCGCTTCGCCGAGCACGAGGTGATCCTGCCGGTGGTGGTGATCACCGAGTTGGAAGGAAAGCGGCACGACCCGGAGCTGGGCTACTTTGCCCGCCAGGCACTGCGCCTGCTGGACGACCTGCGCGTACAGCACGGCGGCCTGGACCAGGCCATACCGCTGGGGGCGGAGGGCGGCACCCTGCGGGTCGAGCTCAACCATGTTTCGTCCGACGTGCTGCCGGCCGGATTCCGCGGCGGCGACAACGACAGCAGAATCCTGGCCGTGGCCAAGAACCTGGCCGTCGAGGGCCGCAACGTCACCGTGGTCTCCAAGGACCTGCCCCTGCGGGTGAAAGCGTCGGCGCTGGGGCTTCGCGCGGACGAGTACCGCAACGAACTTGTCAAAGACTCCGGCTGGACCGGCGTGGCCGAGCTGGACGTGGCCGACGACGACGTGACCGCGCTGTATGGACACGAGCCGGTGTTCATCCCGGAGGCGGCGGAGTTGCCCGCCAACACGGGACTGGTGCTGCTGTCCACCCGCGGGTCGGCCCTCGGCCGGGTGGGGGCCGACAAACAGGTGCGCCTGGTCAAGGGCGACCGCGACGTGTTCGGTTTGCACGGACGCTCCGCGGAACAGCGGCTGGCCATCGACCTGCTGATGGACCCGGAGGTAGGGATAGTCTCCCTCGGCGGACGGGCCGGTACCGGCAAGTCCGCCCTGGCGCTGTGTGCCGGGCTGGAGGCGGTGTTGGAGCGGCGCGAGCACCGGAAGGTGGTGGTGTTCCGGCCGCTGTACGCCGTTGGCGGCCAGGAACTCGGGTACCTGCCGGGCTCGGAAGCCGAAAAAATGAATCCGTGGGCCCAGGCGGTGTTCGACACGCTCGGCGCCTTGGTTTCGACCGAGGTGGTCGAGGAAGTCATGGACCGCGGCATGCTGGAAGTGCTGCCGCTGACCCACATCCGCGGCCGCTCGCTGCACGACTCGTTTGTGGTGGTGGATGAGGCGCAATCGCTGGAGAAGAACGTGCTGCTGACGGTGATGAGCCGGATCGGCCAGAACTCCAAGATCGTCCTCACCCACGACGTGGCCCAGCGTGACAACCTGCGGGTCGGGCGCCACGATGGCATCGCCGCCGTCGTGGAAACGCTCAAGGGACACCCGCTCTTCGGCCACGTGACGCTGACACGGTCCGAGCGCTCGCCCATCGCGGCCCTGGTCACGGAGCTGCTGGAGGGCGCCGATATCTAGCCTGCGGCCTTCGCGTCCAGGGGCGGGAAGCGGGCTGCCGCAGCGTGGCCCGCTTTCCGCCGAAGGCAGCCGGCCGATCGCCGCCTCACCGCACCGGGGGTTGCCGCCGGCTGCGCCCCGGCAGGCGCCATGCAACTATTGCCCGGCAGGAAAGGCCATGACGATCCGGGTGCCCGCGCCGGGGGCGGATTCAACGTGCAGCGTACCGTCGGCCTCGCGGACGGTGTCGCGCATGATCCGGAGGCCGAAGTGTTCGGCCCGCCGGGCGGCCTCAGGAGTAAAGCCGACGCCGTCGTCGACGACCTCCAGCACCACTGCCTTGTCGGACTGCCTCAGCGAAACCTTGACCAGCCGGGCGGACGCATGCTTGGAAGCATTGGTCACGGCTTCACGTGCCGCCCGGTAGAGCAAATCGGGGCAGGCGAGGGCGGCGGGCTCGGGGAAGTCGATCTCCAGTTGCCAGCCCGCTCCCCGTTGGCGGACCAGCACACCCAATCCGTCGAGCGCGGCCGGGAGGCCCTCGGCCGACAGGTCCGGCGGGTACAACGTCAGCGTGATACGGCGCAAGTCGTCGATGCTGCCCTTCACAATATCCCGTGCCAGCGCATGGAAGTCGCTGTCCGAAGCGGTCTGCTGCTGTTCGCGCGCTTCCAGGCTGTAGGCCAGCCCCGCCAGCTCCTGGATGACGCCGTCGTGGAGGGTCCGGGCCAAACGCCGGCGTTCCTCTTCCGAGGCCGCGATCGATTTCTGCAGCAGTCCACGCCGGATTTCACTGGCCTTCCGCATGCGGCGCGCCATTCGAAGGGCCGGTCCAAGCTGGAGAAACTGCAGCACGGCCAACGCGACGAGGATGACGGGCAGGATGCCCAGCATCTCGTCCTGCATGCGGTTGATTTCGTTCGCCGGGTGAGACAGTTCGAAGATGTAGTCATTTCCATCTCCGGCCTGTGCCCGCACATACACGTTGACCAGCTCGGCGCGGCCCAGCCCGAAGATGTTGTCGCCGGGGGGATCTTCGACGACGCTGACGGGGGCATCCTCCTGCAACCGGGCCAGAAGTTGGGCCGGCAGGTCGATCTGCTGTCCGATCAGTGCATCGACGTCGGAATAGACAATCGAGCCGTCGAGATCCCGGACAGTGACCCGCAGAATGTGGCCGTCGTCGATCATCGGGTCCACTTCGCTGTCCAATTCGGCCAAGGCCTCCGGAACCCCGGCCAGCGCCGCCTCCGTGACGTCCTGGGCGAATTGGTGGTCGACGATTTGTGTCGTGCGTTCCGCGGCGTGGAGGAGGGCATGGTCGGCAGCCAGCGAGCGGGCGACCATGATCACCGGCACCGTGACGATGATCAGTGCCGCAAGCCCCGACAGCGCGAAGCGGCGCAGGGCCGCCTGCATTTCCGAGGGCTTCCGGCGGCGGGACCCAGAGGGTGTTTCAGCGAGGATGCTGCGCCGGTCCTGCGCAGCCACGTCAACGACCATGCCCGCCGTCCAGCAGTTCCAGCCGCTGGGCGGTGGCGACGGCTTCCAGCTGTGAATGTGCGCCTAGCTTGGCCAGGATCGACTTCACGTAGCCCCGGCACGTGTGCGGGGATATTCCCAGCCTCCGGGAATTCGTGCGGACGTCGTTGCCTGCTGCCATGAGGGCCAATACCTGGTGCTCGCGTTTGGTCAGGGCAGGCCTGTCCACTGCCGTGGCCGGTGGAGCGGTGACGTATCGAGTGAGCGCGGACGGGTAGACCGACATGCTGCCGCTCCTGGCGTTCCGGACCGTCTCGAGCAGCGTTGACAGGGAACCGTCTTTGGGCAGGAAGCCGCAAAGACCCGAGGCGGCGGCGCGCGCCAGTACATTCAGCGACGGGTTGCCGGTCAACAAGATAATCCGTGTCTCCGGGGCAGCCTGCAGGATTTGCTCGGCCGCGCCGACCCCGTCACCGTCGGGCAGGTGGTAGTCCATGATGACCACGTCGGGCCGGGCCCGGCGGCACAAGGCAACCGCCTCGGTCACACCGGCGGCGCTGCCAACATTGGCCAGATCCGCTTCCCGGTCCAGCGCATCAGACAGCAACTCCGCGAAGGTCGTGTGATCATCCACGACGGCGATGCGTAGTTTTTGCTCCCCCAAAGAGCTCACTCCAGTTCCCCAACTCAAGACACAAAGGACTTGACCCCACCTCGAGTATGCACGGCGCGCGCCGGGAAGTACATATCGGGGCCGGCGGGGTCACCCGGCCTCAGCTGGCTGCGAGCGCCTTGCGCAGGAACGAGCTGAGGATGTCTCCCGCCGCCATGTACTGGGGTCCGGCCGGGGCGTCGACGGTGAAATGTTCCTTCCGGTGCTTTGCTGCCGGCGGGGTCAGCCGTTCGTTGAGCAGCAGCAGCGCCGCCAGGACTTCCGAAAGGCCGGACTGGGCGTCAGCGGTGGCCTTCAGCAGCCGCACGTGGACCTCCTGAAGGGCCGGGCCGGGGGCACAACCGAGGTCGCGGCCGAACAACCGCCGGCACCGTTCGTAGGCCTGCAACCCGTCGGCATGCCGCCCGCAAAGCTCCAGGCCACGGATCAGGACTGTCCACGCCGCTTCATTCAGCGGAGAAGCAGCAACGCACCGCTGGGCCCAGAGCACGGCGTCGTCGGGCCGATGCAAGGCCAGCGCGGCCTCCGCAGCCAATTGTTGGGCGTGCTGCACCGTTTCCGCATGGCCCGAACGGGCCTCTTCCGCCCAATCGGGAGTCAGCTCGTCGCCCAGCAGCGGCTCCGACGCGAGTGACAACGCCTCGGCCAACAAGGGGTAGGCCCTCGGCGGTTCGGCAAACTCGGCGGCCCGCACCAGGGCCTGGAAGCGGTGCAGGTCGACGTCGACCATGTCCCGGTCGATCATGTAACCGCCGTTGGCTGTGCGCAGCGGCCCCGTCTTTGCGCAGCCAGGCTGCAGGTTGCGCCGCAGGATGCTGACATAGCTCTCCAACGTGGCCAGCGCTTCACCCGGGGCGCGGCCGCCCCACAACAGGTGCACCAGCCGGTCCTTCGACATCGGCGAACCAACGTGCAACAGCAGGATTTCCAGCACCTGACGCGGCTTCGGGCCACCCAGTTTGTCGGCGGTCAACACGGTCCCGCCGCGACGAATCCGTAAGTTTCCGATCATTTGCACGGCCATGGGCATGGCCCATCCACTCAATTGCTCCACGATTCCCCCTCGCAGCACGCACCCCCCAATGAGTGCACTACCATCGTGCGCTGACTCCCCGACGGCGGGACAGCCTCGCCTGAGGGGTGCCGATACCCCTAATGTGAGGGGGACCGGGACGGCACCGGCTTTTTCCAAGGATGAATGGGGACTCTGGACTCGTGACCCCGGTGGCTTCGGCGCTGCACCTCACGGCCGGCCGGGCGCACGCCGCCGGGCCCTGGCCCCACCCCTCAACGCCAGGGCCCGGCCGCGCGCCCTGCACCGTCCGGACGACCGGAGAGCCACCGGGCGTGCTGCACCCCAGGCGGCCGGGCGTGGTGACGCCGGTGCACACCGGCGCGCTCCGCCGCGCCCTCAGGCGGGATGCGGGCGCACCGGCCAGGGTATGTGCTCCCGCACGTCGGTGAGGTTCATGCTGACCTCGAGGAACAGGTCGTCGAGCATGTATTCGTCCACTCCGAGGATGGTCAACGAATGACCGCCGCCCTGTTGAGGCCCGTCCATGGCAACCGCGGAAACACAGACGCCGGTCCGCCAGTCGACCCGCACCTCGGTGCGGCCCTCGGGAAGCAGCGGATGGCCGGCGTCGTACGGTACATACGTCTGGTTGGGCGAGACGACCGCCTCCAGCGCCTTCCGGCCCTGGTGCTCGACCTCCCGCAGTTCATGGATCTCCACGGGATTGGCGAAGGGCGCCTCATAGGCCACCGGCGCGCTGCCGGCCAGCTCAACCGGATCCAGCATCGCGGACCAGCGCCCGTTGCCGAAGACCGGCTCACCGTAGGCGGCCTCGGGCCGGCGGCGCACCAGATGGATGTCGTTGAATACCGGAGTGACCAGATGCGGAGGCAACAGCCACGACTTGCGTGTCGCGCTGACGTAGAAACCGTCCCGGGAGTCGTTAATGCCGGTGGTGCTGTACAGCAGCCTGCCGTCGGCCGACTCGACCCGAAGCGCTCCGGGGCGCCGGGTCCACGCACGCAGCATGCCGCCGGAAGCGTCCGGCTCCGGCGCATCCGGGTGGACGGCCCGGAGCTCAAACCGCAGCGATTCCCACTTCCACGGGGAAGAACGGCAGAGGCACCTGAAGGTCTCCGCGTTGCCGGCGGCGTCGCCGGCCTTGAGCACGCTCCCGCCGTTCATATGCACAGTGTAGCCGCCGGCTCCCGAGGATCAGGCGAGTGCAGTAGGTTGGGTCCATGGTCGAGCAACTGGCGCTGCTGTGGCCCGGCCATGCATTCGCGTTTTGGATGCTGTTGGTTGCCGGCGGCTATCTGCTGGTAATCGGAACCCGGCTCAGCTGGATCGACCTGAGGACGCACCGGCTGCCGAACCGCATCATTTTCCCGGCCTACGCGGTGTCCGGAGTGCTGCTGCTCGCGGCCTCCCTCGCAGGCTACGAAGCCGGCATGTTCTGGCGGGTGCCGGCCGGCGGCGCTCTGCTCTGGGTCTTCTATTTCGCCGTCCGGCTTATTTATCCGGCCGGCATGGGATTCGGCGACGTCAAACTGGCCGGGGTGCTGGGGATGTACCTGGGCTACCTGGGGTTTGAACACCTGCTGCTGGGCACGTTCGCGGCCTTCCTGCTGGGCGGCGCGTACGGGGTGTTGCTGGTAGTACTGCGGCGCGGAACGCTGCACAGCGACATTCCATTCGGGCCGTTCATGATCGCCGGCACGTGGGCGGCGCTGCTGCTGCCGACGTAGCCGCGAAGCGCGGGCCAACGACGCGCGGCGTCCCGGAATTTGTCCGCCGAGCCTATTGGATATCGGAGTCGGGAGGGGGCAGGACGAACTGCCGGTCTTCGTCCACGGACTCGACGCCCTCGATTCCGGCAACAGCGGCACGCTGTCCCTCCGGCAATGAACCCGTAATCATGCCCAGGGATGACAACACGTTTTCCACCCGCATGCCGCCGGCTGCCAACTGCTCGGCAATCCGCCCGGTATCGGAGAGGTAGTCGTGGCGCACCGTCACGGTGATCTGCATACCCCCATGATAGGTCCGGCGGCCCCTCCCGGGGGAAGCGGGTCACTGCGGGGCAAGAACCAGCCCCGCCCCGACGTCGACGGAGGGCACGGGCAGCCGCTCCGCTTCCTGCACCAGCGTGGCCCACAGTTCCAGGCCGCGCCGGCCGGTAGCCTCTGACCACAGGGCCGCCACGCCGGCGGCGTGGGGCGTCGCCATGCTGGTGCCGCTGATGGTGTTGTAACGCTTCGGCATGGGCCAGGACGAATACACCTGGAACCCGGGACCGGCACAGTCCACCTGCCCGCCGCGCAGGGGGAGGCTGCGGGCGGAAAAGAACGCGACCTCCAGGGCCTGGTCCAGCGCGGCCACCCCCATGATGAACGGGCTGTTCGCCGGGGCGCCGACGAACCCGAACTCGCCCTTCCGGCGGTCGGCATTGTTTCCCGCGGCGGCGATGATCAGGGAACCCTGCTCCAGCGCCCGGCTCCCGGCGGCCGTGTAGGGCGGGTGGATTTGTGCGACGTCGGCTCCCAGGGACATGGAGATGACGGCACAGCCGTTGCCCACGGCCCAGTCGATCCCGGCAAGGATGCCGGCGTCGGTCCCCGAACCGGCGTTGCTGAGGACCTTGCCGGCGAAGATCTCCGCTTCGTGGGCCACGCCGTAGCGCGGGCCGGTGCCGGGGGACTTGGGGCCGCACGCGGTCCCGATGCAGTGCGTGCCGTGGCCGTGTCCGTCCTGCGGCGGCTCGCCCGGGATGAAGGAGGCGCTGGTGATGCTGCGTCCGGCGAAATCCGGATGCGTCTCGTCGAACCCGGTGTCCAGCACGGCTACGCGCACGCCTTGCCCCGAATAGGGCGACGAGACGGCCCTGGTGGCCTGCTGTCCCCAGGTGAAATTGTTGTTGTCGGCGAAGCCCGCCGGTGCGGGGCCCGCTTCGTAGCGTTCGTGCCGTCGCGCGGTGAGCCTGCCGGACAGGTCGGTCACGCCGTCGCGGTAGCCAACGGCGTAGTCATCGGCCGGACCGAGCACGTCGTGGATGAGTTCCGGCGAGACCGAAAGGACACGGTGCCGGGCAGCGGTACTGACTTGGAGCGAGCTGATTTGGTCCGGGCCGGCGGCGACGACGGCGATGCCCAGGTTTGCGAAGACCGTTGCGTCGGCGCCGGAGGCCGCGTCCGGGTCCACCCCGCGGGTGCCGAAATCGCGGCTGTCCGCGACATTCGACAGGCCGGCGGCGTCGGCCAGGAGGCCGGCACACTCGTCGGATGGGCCGTAAAAGACGACGATAAAGCGTCCGGTGGTCTTCGGCTGCCCGGGCACGGAATAGTCGGCCGTCGCCAGGGACGGGGGCTGCGAATCGCCAATCACGGAGACCTCCTGGACGCTCTTCCACCGGGTCCCCGACGGGCCGGCCGGCGGCCCTGGCTGGGCCGTTCACCCGCCGTCCACGGGGACGTGTGCGCCTCATCCTAGTCCCGGAGGCCGACGGTTCAAGCTCCAGGCAATCGTTTCAGCCGGTCGGAGCCAAAAAAGGCAGCAGGGCCCCGCCCTGACGCCGATCCGGCCCGGGTGAGCGGCGACCGGGACGCCGTGCACGCTGAAGGGCGCCCCCGCCGAAGCAAGAGCGCCCTTCAGGATCCGCGATGGACCCGCCTGCTATTTGGCCTGCGGCGGGACGGTCATCGAGAGCACGTCCAGCGCAGAATCCAGCTGCTCTTCGGTCAGTTCGCCGCGCTCCAGGAAGCCAAGGGCCACAACCGACTCGCGCACGGTCAGGCCTTCCTGGACCGAGTGCTTGGCGATCTTGGCGGCGTTTTCGTAGCCGATGAACTTGTTCAGCGGGGTCACGATCGAGGGGGAGGCCTCGGCCAGGAAGCGGGCGCGCTCCACGTTGGCGGTCAGCCCGTCGATCATCTTGTCCGCCATGACGCGCGAGGTGTTCGCCAGCAGGCGGATGGACTCGAGCAGGTTGGCGGCCATCACCGGGATGCCCACGTTCAGCTCGAAGGCGCCGTTGGTGGAGGACAGGGCGATGGTGGTGTCGTTGCCGACGACCTGGGCGGCCACCATGATGGCTGCCTCGCAGATGACCGGGTTGACCTTGCCCGGCATGATCGAAGAACCCGGCTGCAGGTCGGGGATGGCGATCTCGCCCAGGCCGGTGTTCGGGCCCGAACCCATCCAGCGCAGGTCGTTGTTGATCTTCATGAACGCGTAGGCAATGTTGCGCAGCTGCCCGGAGGCCTCGATCAGGCCGTCGCGGTTGGCCTGGGCCTCGAAGTGGTTGCGGGCCTCCGTCAGCGGCAGGCCGGTGTCGGCGGCCAGCAGTTCGATCACGCGCTGCGGGAAGCCGGCCGGGGTGTTGATGCCGGTGCCGACGGCGGTGCCGCCCAGCGGAACCTCGGCCACGCGCGGCAGTGATGCCTCGATGCGTTCGATGCCGTAGCGCACCTGGGCGGCGTAGCCGCCGAATTCCTGCCCGAGGGTGACCGGCGTCGCGTCCATCAGGTGGGTGCGGCCGGACTTCACCACATCCTTGAACTCCTCGGCCTTGCGCTCCAGGGACGCGGCCAGGTAGTCCAGCGCGGGGATCAGCTCGTTGATCAAGGCCGAGGTGGCGGCCACGTGCACCGAGGTCGGGAAGACGTCGTTGGAGGACTGCGAGGCGTTGACGTGGTCATTCGGGTGAACCGTCTTGTCGCTGCCGGCATCCCGCAGCGCACGGGTGGCCAGTTCGGCCAGGACCTCGTTCGTGTTCATGTTCGACGAGGTGCCGGAACCGGTCTGGAAAACGTCGATCGGGAAGTCGCCGTCGTACTTGCCTGTGGCTACTTCGTCCGCCGCCGCGGCGATGGCCTTGGCCAGCTCGCCGTCTAGCACGCCCAGTTCGGCGTTCGCGGTGGCCGCAGCCTTCTTGATCCGGGCCAGGGCCTCGATGTGGGCGCGCTCCAGCGTCTTGCCGGAGATCGGGAAGTTCTCGACGGCGCGCTGGGTCTGCGCACGGTAGAGGGCGTTGACCGGAACGCGGACCTCGCCCATGGTGTCGTGTTCGATGCGGTATTCAGCAGAATCAGCAGAAGTCATGGCTCCAAGCTTATGCCTGCGGCGCACCGGTTCCGAATTGTGTTGCGGCACGGCGGCGGCTTGGTTGAGGCGGCGCCGAGCGGGCCTGCGGCCCCCGGGGCGGGGCGTCCCGCCCCCGGTGCGCGGCTAGAGGGCCCCGTGCCCTGCGACGAGCTCGGCGCGGCCGTCCGCGAGCCGGTAGGCCACGCCGACGACGGCCGTGCGGCCGGCCTCGACCGCCTCGGAAATGGCCCGCGAACTGTCCAGCAGGCGTTCGGAGGACTGCCGGACGTTTTCGATCACCATGTCGTTGAGGTCCTCGAGGCCGGCACGCCGGGCGGCCAGCACCGACGGGGTGATCCGTTCCACGAGGTCCCGCAGGCCGCCGCGCGGCATTTCGCCGGTGTCAATCGTGTTCTTTGCCGCCGTCACGGCCCCGCAGCTGTCGTGGCCCAGGATGACAATCAACGGAACGTTGAGCACATCCACGCCGTACTCGAGCGATCCGATCACCGCGTCACCGAGGACGTGGCCGGCGGTGCGGACCACGAAGGCATCGCCGAGTCCCAGGTCGAAAATGATCTCGGCGGCCAGCCGGGAGTCGGAACAGCCGAAGATGATGGCGAACGGATGCTGCTCGTTGACCAGCGAACTGCGCCGGGCGGCGTCCTGGTTCGGGTGGACTGACGTACCTGCCACAAAGCGGGCGTTGCCGTCGATGAGTTTTTGCCAGGCCTGGGCGGGAGTCAATGAGGTGGGCACGAAGCAACCTTACTGCTTCGTGCGTCCCTGCCCGTGCACCGGTTTCCGTGTCGGGGCGGGTTTACTTGCTGTCCAGGTCTTCCACGATCGCGGTGGCCAGGACATCGAATTCGTCCAGCTCCGCGGTGCCGGTCAGGATGACGGTGAATCCGCCGTGCTCCAGCACGAGGCTGCGCTCGCCCGCGCCGGCGTCGCGCAGTTCCCAGGTGGCACCCGCTTCGCGCTCGCCGGTGACCGGCGCGTTGTCGGTTGCCTGGCCGACCCAGGTGGGGTTGGCTTTGTCGGTCTGGATCAGTCCGATGTACTCCTCGCCCGGCGTGATGTAGCCGACCTCCCACGCCGCCACCTGCGCGGTTCCCCCGGTATTCCACCGGGCGTAGTTGGACGTCCAGCCCGCCGGGAGGTCGACGGCGAGCGGCAGGTAACCGGCCGTGGACTCGGTCTGCAGGGCGACCCCCGGGACATCAATATTACGTTCGTAGACTCCGGGCTTGCTGCCCGGATTCAGGAACATCACCGGCAGCAGCACGGCGAGGGAGAGCCCCACGGCCATCAGCATGCCGACCACCGGAGCCTTCGCGCGGTTGGCCTGCTTGGCCGTCAGCACTGGCTTGACGGGCAACTCGGTCGATTCTTCGGGAAGCGCTTCACTCACGGTTCCATGATCTCAGATGCCCGCCCCTGCGCGCACACGCCCGCGACGCCGGAGCGCGGGTCGGCCGGTCCGCGCGCTGGCCCCCGGGGCGGCGACGACTATGATCGAAAGCAATGGAAGATGTCCGCACCGCAGATGCATCCATCACGGCACCGCAGCCGGTGCTGTCTGAAGAGCTACTCGAAGATGAGGTCGAAGTGTCCCACGAAGCCCAGGCTGACCCCTTTTCCAACTTTCCGCCGTCCATGCGCGTCGGCGACAACGAGCCGGACCGAAACCTGGCGCTGGAACTGGTGCGCGTCACCGAAGCCGCGGCGATCGCCGGCGGCCACTGGGTCGGCTACGGGGACAAGAACGGTGCCGACGGCGCCGCCGTGGACGCCATGCGCGCGTTCCTGTCCACCGTCAGCTTCAACGGGGTGGTCGTCATCGGTGAGGGCGAAAAGGACGAGGCCCCGATGCTGTTCAACGGCGAAAAGGTCGGCGACGGCACCGGCGCCGAGTGCGACGTCGCCGTGGATCCGATCGACGGCACCCGGCTGACGGCGCTGGGAATCAACAACGCGCTCTCCGTGCTCGCGGTCTCCGAGCGCGGCACCATGTTCGACCCCTCGGCCGTGTTCTACATGGAGAAGCTGGTCACCGGCCCCGAAGCGGCGGACCTGGTGGACCTGCGGCTGCCCATCAAGCAGAACCTGCACCTGATCGCGAAGGCCAAGAACAAGAAGATCAACCAGATCAACGTGATGATCCTGGACCGCGACCGGCACAAGCCGTATGTCGAGGAGATCCGCGCCGCCGGCGCACGCACGAAGTTCATCATGGACGGCGACGTCGCCGGCGGCATCGCGGCCGCCCGCGAGGGCACCGACGTCGACGTCCTGATGGGCATCGGCGGCACCCCGGAGGGCATTGTGACGGCCTGCGCCATCAAGTCCTTGGGCGGCGTGATCCAGGGCCGGCTCTGGCCCACCACCGACGATGAAAAGCAGAAGGCCATCGACGCCGGCCACGACCTGGACCGGGTGCTGACCACCGATGACCTGGTCACCAGCGACAACTGCTTCTTCGTGGCCACCGGCATCACCGACGGTGACCTGCTGCGCGGCGTCCGCTACAAGAACCACAAGGTCCTCACGCAGTCGATCGTGATGCGGTCCAAGTCCGGCACCATCCGCTTCGTCGAGGGCGAGCACCAGGAATACAAGTGGGACCGCTTCGAGCGCAAGCTCTAGCCACCTGCAGCGAAGGAAAACCCCGCACCGGCCCGAGCCGGTGCGGGGTTTTCCTCTTGTCGTTCCGGGACGGACCCGGGGGCGGTCAGCGGGGGAGCGTGCCGCGCAGCTTGCGCACGGCCGGCACGACGGCGGCGCGCGCCTTGCGGGCGGCCGGCAGCACCGCGGCGCGGACCTTGTGCACGGCGGGGGTTACGGCCTCGCGGCCCGTGCGCGAGAGCAGGTAGGCCCGGTACATGAGCTGGTTGACGGGCAGGTCCCAGCTGCCCGGATAGCTGACCTCGTAGCCGCCGAAGGAGCGCTTGAACCGGGAGAAACCGGCCCACGGGTGGTCGGGCTCGTCCTCGGGACTGACGCCCCACATATCGAAGTGGCGGATGCCGGCGGCGCGGGCGTCCATCATCATGGTCACCACCAGCGGAATCCCGGCGTTGAGCTTGCGGTGGGCGTCGTCCGCCGCGGCGTGCGCGTACACCCGGGTGGCCTCCGTGTCGTAGGACAGCGCGGCCGCGATCGGCTGCCCGTCCAACCGGGCGATGAACAGTTTGGCCGCGCCGGCCGGGACCAGGGTCCGGGCTGCGTTCCGCAGGTAATCGTCGGACTGGGCCTTGAACTCCGCGCGCTCGGAGACGTCGTGCAGGAAACCCAGCAGGATTTCGATGTCCGCCGGGTCGCTGGAGACATCGAACGTGACGCCCTTCTTGTGGATATTGCGGTACAGGTTGCGGCTGGTGCTGCGCATGGCGGCCAGCAGATCCTCTTCCGGCTGGCTCAGGTCCAGCATCCAGGTCAGTTTCGGCTGGACGTCCACCGGTGCCTTGACCAGGCCCAGCGACTGCAGCGCCGCCTGCGGCCGCTGGCCGAGGTCGGTGCCGACGGGTTCGATCCGCACGTAATGGGCGCGTTGTTCCGCGGCCAGGGACTGCAGGGCGGCCAGCGCGCGGATCAGGGCGGCGTTGTCTGCCGCGGCCGGGCCGTACGGGACGTACAGGAACTGGCCCAGGGGCGTCTTTTCCGCGATGGCCAGCAAGTTCCAGCCGTCGCCGCTGCGTTCGAAGACCTGTTTGCCCAGGCTGCGTTGAAAGTCGGCCCAGGGCGCAGACTGCAGGATCGAAGCGGTCAAAGTGTTGCTCCCGTTCGTTGTTGATCGAATTCATGTGTGCCGCCTGAGGTGGTCACCGCGAACAGCACCGCGCCGGTTCCGGTGTCTCCGGCCGGGTGCACGTTCACCGGTTGTTCCGTGTCGGGGATGAACGCGGCCTCGCCGCGGCCAAGCATCAGGTCGGACTTCGGGGAGTCCAGCAGCACGCTGCCGGACACGGCCAGCACGATCGCGGGGCCGTGCTGGGCCAGCGGCACCGGGCTGCCGCCGTCGGCCAGTTCGATGCGCTGGAGCTGGAACTCGGCAAAGGGCGGGCAGTACAGTTCCTGGCCGGCATCGGTGATGGTCGGTTCCACCATGGGCGGGGCGATAGGCCGGAAGTTCGTAATCTTCACCAGTTCGGGCATGTTGACGAACTTCGGGGTGAGGCCGCCGCGCAGCACGTTGTCCGAGGCCGCCATGACCTCCACCCCGAGGCCCTGCAGGTAGGCGTGGATGTTTCCGGCGGGCAGGCACAGTGCCTGGCCGGGGGAGAGTTCGACCAGGTTCAGCAGCAGCGAGATCAACGCGCCGGGGTCGCCCGGATACAGTTCGCCCAGGCGGGCGACCGCTGCATATTCGGTGCCCAGGCTGCCGGCCGGTGTGGCCGCCAGCAGGCGGGTCGTGTCCGCGGCGAGCCGGGTGGAGCGCTCCCCGCCGTCCAGCAGCGCCACGAAGGCACCGCGGAGGGCCGCTTCCTCGTCGCCGCCACCCAACAGTTCCAGCACCTCGTCCAGGAGATCCAGGGCCGCGCCGGCGTCTGCCAGCCGTGGTTTCAGCCCGGCCAGCAGCCGCGCCGCGTCGCGCGGGGGGCGGAAACCGCACAGCGCCTGGAAGTCGCTGAGCGCGAAGATCATCTCCGGCTTGTGGTTGTCGTCCCGGTAGCTGCGCTGCGGGTCGTTGAAGGAGATGCCGGCCGCATTCTCCGCGGCGAACCCTGCGCGGGCCTGCTCGAGCGTGGGATGGACCTGGAGCGACAACGCGGAGTCGGCGGCCAGGACCTTGGTCAGGAACGGCAGCGTGGCGCCGAACAGGCCCAGGACCGTCTCGCCCAGGGCGGCGCCGGGGTTCTCCTTGATGAACTCGTCGAGCGGCCGTTCGCCTCCGGCCAGCTGCACCCGTGACGGGGAGTCGGGGTGCGCGCCGATCCAGAGTTCGGCTTCCGGCCCGCCGGACGGTTCCCGCCCGAACAGCTCGGCAATCGCCGTCGTCGAGCCCCAGGCATAGGGACGCACTACATTCGTCAACCGATACATGTGAAGCCTCTTCCTCGTCCTTGTTCCCACGATCCTCTCAGACCCCGCGCCGTTGCAGCATTCCGGCAGCACCCGCCCCCCACCGGGGGGACGCCGCCGGACCGGCGTGGCAGCGGGCCGGGATCAGGGGACCGAGCACTTGCCGTTATTGGCCACCAGGGCGCCGAGCGTGGCGGTATCGCCGATCTCGGCCAGCTGCTGGAGATACTCCGCGGTGACCTGGGGCTCCGCCGGCGCCTCCGGGGCGTCGGCCGCATCCGGTGCCGCCTCGTCCGCGGGGCCGGCCCCGCCCTCACCGGCAGTGGTTTCTCCACCACCGGAGCCGGGGTCGCCACCGGGGCCGCCGCCGTCGTCCTTGGGATCTTTCTGCCGAGTCTGCTCTTCCTGGGTGAACATCTCCTGAACGCGGGGATGGATCACCGAGAAGTCGGGGTAGGTGACAAAATTCTCCGCGGCGGTGCCGAAGTCGGGCGGTCCGATGGTCAGGCGCTTCACCTTCTGGTCTTTGGCCTTCAGCGCCAGCGAGACGAAGCTGCCCAGCTGCGAACTGGGAATGTCCGTCTCGACGACCTGTTCGCCGGCCTCGGCCAACTGCTGGAAGCGGGTCAGCACCGTTGCCGGGTCCAGCTGCTTGACCATCGCCGACATCACGCACTGCTGGCGCTGGACGCGGTCGTAGTCGGTGGCGAATTCGCGGGAGCGGGCGTACCAGAGGGCGTGGTAGCCGTCGAGCTCCTGGACGCCCGGGGCGATCCAGCCCTTCGGCGGGTAGTGCTGATTGGTGCCGGGGATGGTCCTGTTGGAGATAGGCACCCAGCCGCCGGCCTTGACGGTGATGCCGCCCATCGCGTCCACCAGGGCTTCGAAGCCGTCCATGTCCACGAGGGCATACGCCTGGATCTCGATGCCCAGGATCCCGCTCACGGCGTCCTTCATGGCCTCCGCGCCCGGGTTCTTGGCATCAGGGTAGCGGTCGGCGTGGTTTTGCTCCACGTCGACGTAGAGGGCGTTGATGATGCACTCGTCACCGCAGCTGAAGCCTTCCGGATACACCTCGTGCATCGGCGAGTCCGCCGGGAACGGGGCGTTTTGGAAGTTGCGCGGGATGCCGAACATGACGGTCTGGCCGGTCTTCGCGTCGACACTGACCACCTGGATGCTGTCCGGGCGCAGCCCCACCCGCCCGGCACCGGCGTCGCCGCCCATGAGCAGGAAATTGTAGCGGCCGTCCACCGGGTCGAACGCGGGCCGGGTTTCGAAGATGGAGCTGAAGGCGTTGCGGCTCACGTTGAGCAGGTAGGCGGCGTAGCCCAGGCTGCCGCTGGTGAGCACCATCAGGGCAACCAGCGTCACCGCCACCGCCGGCTTGGCGCCCGGGGCCAGCAGGTTGGGCCTGATGATGCGCAGCGTGTTCAGGAACAGGAAGGCCCAGAACAGCGCCAGCGCCGCCAGCACCACAACGAGGGCCAGTGAACCCCAGCGGTCGGTGGCCAGGTTCACCAGCAGCGGCCAGTTCACCAGGGCCATGACGGCAGCGGCCACAACGGCCGCCCAGGCCAGCAGCGTCACTGCCAGGCCGCGCCGGCCCAGCCGGCGGTCCCCTGCCACGATCTGGGCGCTGCCCGGGACGAGCAGGGTCAGCAGCAGCAGGACGAAGGCGCGCTTGGTGCGCACCGGCGCCGGAGCGTGCTGGGGGTAGCGGACCGGATCGGTCACCCCGCGCGCCGAAGACCCCGACGGCTTCCTCGGCGGCTGGGGACCCACCGTCCTAGGCCTCGCCGGAGCCTGCGGCGCGTTCACGCAGCGCGGCTCCCTTGTCGTAGGCGGACCGGCGCAGGCCGGACGCGAACTCGAGCAGGGCCGGCTGCAGCCGCCCGGCCAATTCGTCACCACCGGCTGCCAGCATCCGCACGGCCAGCAGCCCGGCATTGCGGGCTCCGCCGATGGACACCGTGGCCACCGGCACCCCGGCGGGCATCTGCACGATGGAGAGCAGGGAATCCATGCCGTCCAGGTACTTCAGGGGCACCGGCACCCCGATCACCGGCAGGGGGGTTACGGAGGCGAGCATGCCGGGCAGGTGCGCGGCACCGCCGGCGCCGGCGATAATGATCCGCAGTCCCCGGGAGTGAGCGTCGCGGCCATAACCGATCATGTCCTCGGGCATGCGGTGCGCGGAGACGACGTCGGCCTCGTAGGGGACGCCGAATTCCTCCAGCGCCCGGGCGGCGGCCTCCATGACGGGCCAGTCGGAATCCGAGCCCATCACCACGCCGACTATCGGCTTGTTGCTCATGGTTTGCCTTCCTGGGGGTCCACGCCGTCGCGGACGATCGCCGCGACGCGGTCCGCGCGCCGGCGCAGTTCCTCCACCTGGGACGCGTCGCGGCCCACCACATTGACGTGGCCGATCTTCCGGCCGGGACGGACAGACTTGCCGTAGCCATGCAGCTTGACGGACGGTTCGGCGGCCAGCGCGCGCGGATAGGCCGAGAACAGGTCGGTATTGGCGCCGCCCAGGTAGTTCTTCATGACGACGGCGCCGCCGAGCAGGGACGTATCGCCCAGCGGCAGATCCAGGATGGCCCGCAGGTGCTGCTCGAACTGGCTGGTGACCGACCCGTCCTGGGTCCAGTGGCCGGTGTTGTGCGGGCGCATGGCCAGTTCGTTGATCACGAAGCCTGCTCCGCGTCCCGGGGTGGCGAACAACTCGGCGGCCATCACGCCGGTGACGCCCAGCTCGTCGGCCAGCCGGAGCGCCGCCTGCTGGGCCGCCTCGGCGACGTCCGCCGGCAGGTCCTGTGCCGGCGCGATCACTTCGTCACAGACGCCGTCCACCTGGATGGTGTGCACCACCGGCCAGGCCCGTGCTTCGCCGGACGGAGTCCTGGCTACCAGCGCGGAGAGCTCCCGGCTGAAATCGACTTTTTCTTCGACCAGCAGCGCGCCGCCGGTGAACCAGTCGGCCGCCTCGGCGGCAGCGTCCGCATCGGGGATGATCCGCACTCCCTTGCCGTCGTAGCCTCCCCGCGGCGTCTTCAGCACCACCGGCCAGCCAATCCTGCCGCCGAAGGCAACCAGCTCGTCGACGCCCGAGACGGGTGCCCACACCGGGTTTGGCAGCCCCAGCCTGTCCACCACCGCGCGCATGACCAGCTTGTCCTGCGCATGGATCAAGGCGTCAGGGTGCGGCTGCACGTTGACGCCCTCGGCAATCAGGGCCTGCAGATGTTCGGTAGGGACGTGCTCGTGATCGAAGGTCATCACGTCCAGGCCCTTCGCGAACCCCCGCAGCGCCTCCAGATCGCGGTAGTCGCCCACTGGAGCCGTGGCCACGGCGGGGACCGCGGAAACATCGGCGGCCTCGGCCAGAACACGCAGTTCAAAGCCGAGCTCTACCGCACAGGGTGCCATCATTCGGGCAAGCTGGCCGCCGCCCACTACGCCGATCACTGGAAAACTCACCTAGTCAGGGTACCGAACAGGCTCCGGACGAGTCGCATTGCACTTCGCGCGGCGGGTACGTCCTAGGTAACGCCCAGACTGGCGCAATACAATAGTGCGTCGGCCGGCTCTGCTCCGGCATCCGAGCGAAAGGGATCCACCTTCGATCATGAACCGAACTATTTCCGAGCGCCTGCGCGCCATTGTTTCCCTTTTTTGGCGGGAAGTGGCGAAGTTCGGCACGGTCGGCGGGATCAGCTTCATCGTGGACAACGGCGTGTACTGGTGGCTGATCAACGGGCCCATGGACGACAGCGTGGTGAAGGCGCGGTTCGTGTCCGCCTCCGTGGCAACACTGTTCTCCTGGGTAGCCAACCGTTATTGGACGTTCCGTCATCGCCGCCAGGCGAACGTGTTGCGCGAACTGGTGCTGTTCATCGTCATCAACGTCATCGGCATGGTGGTCTCCGCAGGCTGCGTCTGGATAGCCCGCTACCCGCTGGAGGTGACGGACCGGACCATGCTGCTGTTCGCGGGCATCGTCGGCACGGTGCTGGCCACCGTGATGCGCTTCTTCGCCTACCGGTTCCTGGTGTTCAACGTTGAGCTGGACGCCGAGCCGGAGTTTGCCGAGGACCGCAAGATCTTCGAGCGCCACCCCGAGGACAATGCCGACCAGCCTCCCGCGGACGCCGCGCCGGAGGTCGACGGCCCCCAGGCATCGGGCACGGCGCGCGGCTAGGCGGGGTCCGGGCCGGATCACCGGTTCACAGTTGTACGGTGACCCGTTCGCTGTCCAGCAACCGCTGGGTCACCCCTACCTCCGGGTGCACCAGCACGACCGTGCCGCCGCCCTGCCAGGTTGCCAGGGCTTCGCGAAGCACGTCCGGCCAGGGGGTGTGCGCCGGCACCAGCAGGTTCCTGGCCGCTGTCGGCCGGTCCAAAAGCCGGGCGAAGGTCAGCGCTCCGCCGTCGTCCTCCAGGG
Source organism: Arthrobacter sp. Y3223166 (assembly GCF_059090935.1). NCBI lineage: Bacteria > Bacillati > Actinomycetota > Actinomycetes > Micrococcales > Micrococcaceae > Arthrobacter > Arthrobacter sp. Y3223166. Next base: position 120,612 of record NZ_JBNHGE010000005.1, read on the forward strand.
CCAAGCCGTTTGCCGCCAGGGAATCGATTCCCAGGTACTCATCCGCGTAGGACCGGACCTCGGCCGCGTAGTCGAGGACGCCGTCGGGCAGTTCCCCGGGCCAGCGCAACTGGAGCGCGCCCAGGGCGACCAGGACCTGGTGTCCGCTGCCTGCCCGCACCAAAAGGGCCGGATCCGCGGCCACCACCACGTCGGCGCTCCGGGCGGCCTCGCCCAGCCGGACGGTGGCGCCGGCCTGCCACGCGGCCAGCGCCCAGACCAACGACCGCCAGTGCGGGTCCATCAGAAGACCCACGCTCGTACCCTCGGCGGCGTCCAGTTCCTCGGCCAGCAGGTTCGCCGTCTTGGCCACCCAGTTGTCCAGCACGCGCCCGGACAGCTCGATGCGTTCGCCCTCCGGGCCGTACCAGACCAGGCAGGGGGACGAGCCCGGGCGCATCCGGGCCAGCAGGTTGGTGATCGTGGCGGGGGTGCTCACGGTGCTCCTTAGGGTCGGGTTCGTGGCCCAGCCGGAGGCCGGCTGACGCCTGCACGCGGTATTTGTGACGCACATCACGGGGGCGGGCCCTCGCGTGGCGTACGCGGATTTCGCTGCCGGGTCTCTAAGATTCCCGCCGGCGCTTGACTTGAACGTATTACACCCATGTAATTAGTTATTAAACGTGTAACAGCATGCTTGTGTCCGGCTCTGAGATCCAGCGCTGCACATGAATCTAGCACCATGCTGGTACAGGAACTCCGGGAGGGCTGATGGGGCAGGCAGAACGTAGTGCGCACCGGCGGGAGCTCGAAGCGCAGGCTTCGGCATCGCACGGATCGCGCGGCGTACCGGCAGACTGGTATGTGGATCCGGCAGATCCGACGGCGGCAGAACGCTTCCGCGAATCCAGCCAACAGACACTCGAGGACGCGGCCACCGCCTTCCTCGCCGCGCACGAAGCGTTGGCGGAGGGACCCGGGGCCGAGGTATTGGAGCTGACTGCTCCGCGCCTGCTCCGGGAACCGGCGGAGGCCGACCCGGCGCCCAAACCGCAGTGGATCGGGCTGCCGGGCTTCGGCGCCGGCTATGAGGACGAGGGAGAACTCGGCTGGCAGGCCGATGCCCTGTGCGCCCAGACGGACCCGGAAGCGTTCTTCCCCGAGAAGGGCGGATCCACCCGCGACGCGAAGAAGGTGTGCGGCGCGTGCACGGTGCGCTCGCAGTGCCTGGAGTACGCGCTGGCCAATGACGAGCGTTTCGGCATTTGGGGAGGCCTGTCGGAGCGCGAGCGCCGCCGGCTACGGAAAAGAGCGCTCTGATTCAGCAGCAAGTTCGCGTCACCGCCGTTGTGGTAGCCCACGACGGCGCTTCCTGCCTGCCCCAAACCCTGGCAGCCCTGGCCCGGCAGACGAGACCCGCCGATGCCCACGTCGGGGTGGACACCGGATCGTCCGACGGGTCCGCTGACCTGCTGCGCGCGCAGTTGCCCGCCGGCAGCCCGGTGGCCGCCGCTTCCCACCGCGCCGGGTTCGGCGCCGCGGTCCGGGTGGGGCTGGCCGAGCTGCCCAAACACGCCCCGGCCGACGGTCCGGCCCAGGAATGGCTGTGGCTGCTCCACGATGATTCCGCCCCGGAGCCTGATGCGCTCGAGGAACTGCTGCTCGCCGTGGAAACGGCACCGTCGGTAACCATCGCCGGCTGCAAACAGGTGGACTGGGACGACCCGCGCCGACTGGTCGACGTGGGCCTGACCGTGAGCCGCTGGGCCGAACGGCTGACCATGATCGACGTCGACGAGATGGACCAGGGCCAGTACAACGGCCGCAGCGACTTCTTTGCCGTCAACTCCGCCGGCATGCTGGTGCGCCGCGATGTCTTCGACCAGCTGGGCGGGTTCGATCCGGCCCTGCCCGGGACCGGTGACGACGTGGACCTGTGCTGGCGGAACCGGCTGGCCGGCCACCGCGTGGTGGTTGTCCCCACCGCGAGGGTTCGCCACGCCGCCCGGACCGGCGACCACGGCACCGCAAGGGCAGCCCGCAAGGCTCAGATCCACCTCCGGCTCAAGCATGCGGCCTGGTGGCAGGTACCGTTCCTGTGGATCGGGGCCCTGCTCGGCGGGCTGTACAGCTTCCTGGCCTCGGTGGTGGCCAAGGACCCCATGCACGGGCTGCGGCAGTTGGGTGCCACCCTTGCCGCCTTGTTCCGACCCGCGGGCTTTTTCGCGTCCCGGCGGCAGGCCGCCAAGACGCGCAGGACCTCGCGGGCCATAGTGCGCCCGCTGATGGTCCCGCGGCGCGAGGTCTGGGCCTACCGGCGGTCACTGGCCGAGTCGCTGCGGCCCGAGCTCGCCGTCGGCGTCGTGGGCGACGGCTCCGGATCGGATGCCGGCGGCAGCGACCAGCCCACCGGCGGATCGGACGACTTCGCCGCCCTCGCCGCGCCCGCCCGGACCTGGGTGGGTACAGGCCTGGTGGCCGCCGCCGTCGTGCTGGCCCTCGTCTCCACGGTGGGCATGTTTGACTTCTTCGGGGCGCCGGCGCTGGTGGGCGGCGGACTGCTGCCGGTCTCGGCCACCGTCGCCGAAATCTGGCACAACGCTTCGAGTTGGTGGATCTCGCTTGGCTCCGGCGTCCCCGGGCACGGCGACCCCTTTGGCTACGTGCTGGCGGTCCTGGCCGTGCTGGGTTTGGGGAACGGTTCCGCCGCCGTCCTGACGCTGGTGCTGCTGGCCATGCCGTTGGCCGCCGCCGGCGCATGGTTCGCTGCCGGGGCCTTCACACAGCGGCGCGGCCTGCGCTTCTGGGCCGCGATGTTCTGGGCGAGCGTTCCCGCGTTCCAGGTCGCGTTGGGCACGGGCCGCCTGGGCGCGCTGATCGCTCACCTGCTGATCCCGTGGGCCGTGCTCGGCCTGCTGCGCGCCACCGGCTCCGCCGTCCAACGCGCCGACGCCAACCGGCCCCTGCTGCCGCACGAAGCCGTGCACAAGCCCGGGATCAACGGGAATCCCTCCTGGACGGCGGCGGCAGCGGCGGGACTCTGCCTGGCCGGCATCACGGCGTCGGCACCGGCGCTGCTGCCGGTGGTCGTCGTCTTCATCGCCGTCCTGATGCTGGCCTTGCGCCGCCGGGCCAAGACCGTCTGGTGGGCGCTTATCCCGCCGCTGGCACTCGCCCTGCCGATGCTCGTCGCCGGGCTGGACCAGCCGCGCGCGCTGCTGGGCGATCCCGGCCTGCCGCTGGCCTTCCACGCCGCCCCGCTGTGGCAGCAGCTGATGGGCTTCCCGCTCGCCTTCGGCCCCGCCGACGGGCTGGCCGGGGCCGGGATGCTGGAGAAACTGGCCCAGGGTCCGTGGGCGCTCGCCTATGCGCTCGTCGTCGCCGTGCCGGTGCTGGCGCTGGCCGTGGCCGGGGCGGTCACGGGCAAGGGTGCCGGCCGCGCACGGTTGCTCTGGCTCGGCGTGTTCCTGACCCTCGCGGCCTCCTTTGGTTCATCGCTGCTGGCCACCGCCGTCGCACCGGGAGCGGTGGTGACACCGTTCACGGGTCCCTTTGTCTCGCTGGCCCTGTTCCTGCTCCTGGGTGCGGCACTAATCGCCGGGGACCGGCTGCGGCACGACCTTGCCGCAGCCGGGCGCCCGGCCTCGGGCCTGCGGCGCACCGTGGCCGTGGCCGCCGCCGTCCTGATGGCGCTGGGCCCGGCAGCGAGCCTGGCGCACTGGCTGGTGCCCCAGTTCACCGGCTACACACCGTCCAGCGAGGCGCGGACCCTGACGGACTTCGGTACGCAGCTGAAGGTAACGCCCGGGGCCGGCCGCACGCTGCCGGCCACCTCTGCGGACAGCGGGACCGGGCCGGAACAGGCCCGTGCGCTCGTGTTGACGGCGGGAACCGGCGGCGCGGTGACCGCTGCCGTGATGCATGGCAGCGGCACCACCCTGGACCAACTCTCGGCCATTTACTCGGCGCGGGCCCTGGCCGGTCCGCTCACCGAAGCCCAGGTGCGCTCCGACGACGACGCCGACGCAGAATTGCGGAACACCGTGGCGGTCATCGTTGCGGGCACCGGCGTGGATCCGCGGCCGTCCCTGGTGAGGCTCGGCGTGGACTTCGTGGTGCTGCAGGAGTCCGATACGGCGGCCGAACTGCTTGCCGGCCGGATCGACGCCGTGCCCGGACTGACCTCCGTGGGACGCACCGACTCCGGATGGCTCTGGCGGGTGGTCGGAGCGACCGGTAAGGACGGCACCGCGGCAGGCCAACTGACCGCCCGGGTGCGCCTGGTTGATGCCAACGGCGACCTGCTGCAAACCGTGCCGTCCGGCTGGACCGCGGCGGCCGGCGAGATACCCGCCGGCGAGCCCGGACGTCGGCTGATCCTGGCCGAGCGGACGGACCCAGGCTGGACCGCCACGCTGAACGGCCGGCCGCTGGAATCCTCGCAGGACGGTTGGGCCCAGGCGTTTGAAGTGCCGGCAGCAGCGGGTACGGTAAAGATCGGTTATTCGAGCCCGTGGTCGCCGTGGATCGGCATCCTCCAGGTGCTCGCCATCGGACTGACCGTCCTGCTCGCCATACCGATCCCGGCCCGGCGGCGGTTCGTGCCGCGCCGCATCGACCACATCAAGACCACCGGGGCGGATGCCGGCCCCGCGGAACTGCGCAGGGCGGCATTCGAAGACCCGGCCGACGGCGGCGCAGTTGCCCTGGCCGGAAAAGGACAGCAACGATGACCGAGAAGGGTGGCCGCGGCGAGGAGCCGCGGGCGACAGAGGCGGCGATTGGGCCAACGGCCGCTGCCGCGTCCGCACCTGATGGCGTGCAGCCGGACCGGGACAGCGCGGCCGGGCCCGTGCAGCCGGAGCGGGACAGCGCGGCCGAGCCCGTGCAGCCGATCGACCGCAAGGCCGCCAAGCGTGCTGCGCG